>CAZPCO010000067.1:361-5067 GCA_964585025.1 uncultured bacterium
ATCCGAACCAGAAAATGGGTTTCATGTCAGGGACTTCGATGGCTTGTCCGAATGCATTGAGAATGGCATCGATGGTTCTGGCTGTTAATGATAATCTCAAGCCGGTCGAATTAAAAAAGATTCTCATGGAAACCGTCGACAAGAAAGAATGGCTCAAGGATAAAGTAAAATCAGGCGGCGTCATCAATGTTAACAGAGCGGTATTTGCAGCCCAGCAGATGACCGAAGGCAAATCACTCGAAGAAGCCGTTAAAGTTGCCCGTGAAAAAGTTGCCGACAAAACCTCAAGACCAGCCAAACGCACCCGCCCGAATCTCAAAGACCCGATGGTAAAAGAACTGTATTTCTCTGTAATCAAATAAATCCGACAGGGAGGGGCTGTCTCATAGAAATATGAAACAGCCCCTTTTTAATGTCCCGTTGCCTTGAAAACCAATGCGCCTTTAACCTAATTTTGGATTGTGCAGCAGCCAAATAGAATCACGCAGATTCCCAAAGATGCAATTTTAAGCTTTTTTCAAAGGGTTTACATAACTACGCCAACGACTATTATACGAGGACTTACTATATATTACCAATCGAAGTTTTCTTTTATGGTTTACATAATATTTATTATCAGACGTTATGATTTGCATTTGCTGAATCGATTACCTGCTTGAGGTTTCTCTGCCAATTTTCAAAAGACTGAACCCTGCCTGGGTTTATCCTGGATATGAAGTTGGGTAAAACCTATCCTGAATTTACTCATTTTTTTACGGCCATCGACCGCCATCTTTAGAGAAGAGATTAAATATCTTGACGCTGTTGTACCGCGCCAATTATTATAACCTATATGAATTTAACGGATCTTACCGCGGCAGAAGTTTTACAGCTAGACAAGGAAAACACCTTTGTCATTATTCCTCTTGGCTCAGTTGAACAGCATGGGCCACATTTACCCCTTGGAACCAAATGTTTTCTCGCAGAAACCATTGCTTTCGAAGCGGCAGGTATGCTCAAGGAACAGGGCTATGGCTGCCTGATCGCACCTACGGTGCCTTTTATGCCATGCCATACCAGTTCCGGTTTTCCTGGCTGTTATGGCATTGGTGCCCGTTCATATTCAGACGCTTTATATGAAATTGGCAGCTCATTCAGTCGCGATGGATTCAAGAATATTGTTTTTGTCAATCTATCGATTTCGCCAGACGCTCTGAAGGCTGTGAGCGTCGCAGTCGAAGATCTCAATACCCTCAGGGAATTCAGAGCCATAGACCCTATGCCACTCTGGACTTTCGCCAGAAACGAAAAGCTCGAGGCTATGCTGAACGAACTTGGGCTCGAAGCGGGCAATGAAATTCACGCCGATGTCAAAGAAACCAGCGCTATGCTGCACCTTGACCAGAAATTGTTACGGCCTGAGATAGCTGCGCGTCTGGCCGCCTGCTGCGTCAACCCAACCTGGGAAGTCCTGAAAGGCAACTTTTCTTTCAAGGAAATGGGTTCGAAGGATGGTTATCTTGGCTCACCTTCAGTAGCCAGTGCAGAACTCGGCAAGGTTTTTATCGATGAGGCTGCCTTCGCTCTGACTGAAGCAATTAAATTTGCAGCTGAAGGCAATAATCTGCCGGAATTGCCGATTCCCATCCGCATGCTTCTTAAAATGGTTGATCTCGACGAAATGTAATCGCGTCGGGCCGCGGTAGCTTCAGCCTTAAATCAATTCAGCATAGAATATTGCTTTATGAGATTGTTTCCCCATATTTCAAGAGTTATGTAAACCATTGGCGGTCGCCTCTCAAAATTAGCGATATCCAAATTTGAGGAATCTTCATTTAATGGCGACGCATCACCAACTTTGAATTTGGAAGTTTTCTTAAAAGCGTTTTACAATGCTGGTTTACTCAACGCGCGAGTTATGTAAACTAAAAAAATTAATAGCAAAATTGATCAATTTTGCAAAATCGTCAGGTCAAAATAAAAAAAATATTGCTAATTATGCTGTTATGTATTGACGTTATTTTATCATGTCATTAAGATTGCAATACCAGAAATTTAAATCATAGGTTCATTAACCGGAGGTATTCATGTCGCAGGTTCTCAGTATTTTTGGTGAACTGACATTCAACAAAGTCGTTATGCGGGAAAAGCTCAGTAATAATGCATATGAGAAGCTTATTGCCACTATTCAGAGCGGCAGTCCTCTCGACCAGACCATTGCCGAAGATGTCGCCCACGCCATGAAAGAATGGGCCATCGGCAAAGGCGCAACTCATTTCACTCACTGGTTTCAACCTCAGCGTGGCGGCACAGCTGAAAAACATGATGCCTTCATCAATTATTCAGAGACCGGAGAAATGCTCGAACGTTTCTCGGCCAAGCAGCTTATACAGAGTGAGCCTGATGCTTCATCATTTCCTTCCGGGGGCATGCGCTCAACTTTTGAAGCACGGGGTTACACCGCCTGGGATCCAACCTCCCCTGCCTTTCTCCTTGAAATAAATAAAACAAGAACTCTGGTAATACCATCGGTTTTCCTCTCCTGGACCGGCGATGTTCTGGACATGAAAACTCCGTTTCTAAGATCAATGCGTTCATTGAATGACGTTGGAATTCGTCTGCAGAGACTGCTTGGAAACAGACTGGCCCGCAAGATCGTCGTGAACTGCGGACCTGAGCAAGAATATTTTGTTGTTTCAAAGAAACATTACGATACCCGGCCGGATCTCAGAACCTGCGGCCGCAGTCTTTTTGGTGCTCCCCCGGCCAAAGGTCAGCAGATGGAAGATCACTATTTTGGCGCTATTCATGAGAAGATGATGCGTTTTATGGAAGATCTCGACCGTGAACTATATCGTCGCGGCATCCCAGCAAAGACTAGACACAACGAAGTTTCACCAAATCAGTTTGAAATCGCTCCGCTTTATGAAGAAGCAAACCTGGCGATAGATCATAACCTGCAGACAATGAATGTCATGAAACAGGTTGGCAATCGTCATGATCTGGTCGTGCTTCTGCATGAAAAACCCTTTGCCGGGGTAAACGGTTCAGGCAAGCATGTAAACTGGTCAATCGGCGACAACACAGGGACAAATTTTCTTGAACCATCAGCTTCACCATTGAAAAATATCAATTTTCTTCTCACCCTTGGTGCCATACTGCTTGGTGTCGACAAATTCGGCGGTTTGTTGAGAGCCTGCGTCGCCGATGCCGGCAATGACCACCGTCTTGGGGCCAATGAAGCACCACCGGCAATCATGTCGATATATCTGGGTGAATATCTTACCAGACTTATCGATGAAGTTGCCAGTATGGGCAAGCCAACAGAGCAGGCCATGGCCAATATCAATATGGGCGTTCGTAATCTGCCGCGTATTTCCAAAGACTACGCCGACCGAAACCGCACCTCCCCTATCGCCTTCACCGGCAACAAATTCGAATTCCGCGCGGTCGGCTCATCTCAGAATCCGTCAGAGGCGGTTACCCTTCTAAATCAGCTGTGCACCTACGGTTTCTATGTCATTGAGAAGCGTCTGTCCGCTTACAAGGAAAAAGACATTCGTGAAAGTGCCCTGCTCGTTCTCAAAGATGTGTTCAAAGAAACAAAACGGGTCAGATTTGAAGGCAATGGCTATTCAAGTGATTGGCACCAGAAGGCCGAGGGGCTTGGACTACCCAATGCTCGAAACACGCCAGCAGCATTGCCGGCATATGAAAGTCCAGAAGCCATTGAACTCATGGAAAAAACTCATGTTCTGACCGAGCGTGAAGTCCGCGCCCGAGTCGAAATCAAATTCGAGCATTACCTCAAGACCAAGGAAATCGAATATAAGGTCGCTATCAACATGGCGAGAACCATGATTCTTCCAGCGATTACACGTCAGATTTCCTTGTCGGCAACTGCTGCGGCGGCGCTCAAATCGGCAGGAGTGGCGGCAAAAGAGATGCTGGCTGATGTTAAACGTCTTGAAGAATTATATTCTGCAATCAAAAAGAATGCCGAAAACCTTGAAAAGCAGCTTGAAAAAGCCGAATCCCGCAAAAAGCTTCCTGCCAGGGCTGAATTTCTTGCCAATGAGGGTGAAAAAGCTTTAGCGCAATTGAGAAAAGTTGTCGACGAAGCTGAAGAAATCGTTGCCAATGAATTCTGGCCCATGGCCAAATATCAGGATCTGCTGACAACCCTTTAAGGATCGTTTACAGCAGGGGCTGTTTCATGAAAGATGAAGCAGCCCTTTTTTCATTGGTACAGGTTGCAGGAAGAGCCTGAGATGAAGGTGAGCCGTGGGAATGCAATTCTATTCAAGACTGGAAACAAAATTCTTCCAATCGTCCTGACAATATCTGGTGGCATCTGGGTCAAAGCGTCTGAAAACTTTTTCGAAAAGATAGATCCACTGATCGCCCTGTGGCCAGAGAAACATTCTCGGTTCTTCGCGGTAGAAAGGGTCGAGTCGGGCATAATTAACCTGCTGCCGGGCGAGCTTTCGATAAAATGCCGCATCTTGAGGCTTTTCCAATAAGGTATAGCAATTTGCCATCAGCCTGCTGATGAATGGGCAGCCAGAATCGAAGGCCGAGAGTTTCTGCAGCATGTCGATAGCCTGATTGTAGTCGCCTGCCTGAAAAGCAAAACGTGCAAATAAGAACTGCCCTGACAGGTCTTCATAGTTTTTGCTGCGAAAATTATAATGCTGCAGCATCTGGTCGTATGCAGCTATGAAACC
>CAZPCO010000067.1:5077-11096 GCA_964585025.1 uncultured bacterium
TCGAATCCAGGATAAGGTGCGCAGGCATGCAGAACCATATTGGCGGAGTTCTTCTGCCAGATTGTCGATTTCATTGCGGTCAGACGGGGAAAGAAGTCGAGGCTTGAGGCGACCTGTAGAGGCATAGTCGACCTGACGGTATTTGCGGGCTATCTCGTCGGCTCTGGCCAGTCTGCAGGCTCCGATCGTTTCATCGAGAAGCCAGGCAGGCAGACTGAATTTTTCAAGCTTTTTGAGGGCTTCATCAGCAACGATGATGTTGTTAGCGGCAAGGTTTATGGCAATTTTAGCCTGTCGGACAGTGGCAAAAAAATCGTTGGTATCAGACTTCAATACCTGATGCAGAGCTATTTTCCGAAATTTATCGCCGAAATCAGGGTGATTGGCAAGCATCGAAGCACCCCATTGTCCACGGGCAAATGTGTCAGCGGTCAAACGCTCAAGCGCAGGATCGCCCAGCTGCATTGCCAGTAAAGCTGCTCGTGCACATCTGATACCTGAAAGATCAGCACCTTCAAATTCAAGAGTGCGAAGATACAACTGTAGAGCCGTATGCCGGTCGCCGGTGAGTTCAGCCTTTCTAGCTTCGATGAATAGCGCCGGCCAGAATTCTGGAAATTTTGCCCGCATGTCGGTAAGCTGGTTAATAAATTCTGAATCCATTCTTTCCCTGGAAAGATGCAGAAGCAGGCGCTGCATGCGAATGTCAACGGAAAACGGCAGTCTGTTAACAGCAGTATTGATTTCCGATTTCCAGGTACCCTGTTCGGTCATAATATTGTTGATAGCGTGACCATAAGCTGAAAAGCCAGTGTGGACATAGGCCAGCCAGATAACAACCATTGCAGTCGCAAGTGAAATCGATGTCTTGAAATAAAATGGCAGTGTTCTACCCGTGCCAATCGTTTGGCGAACCGGCAACAGGTAAAAAATTGCCAGCAGAATCATCGCGGGGGTTCTCCAGGTGAAATCAGCAACAACTGTGGCAGTTACGGAAAGAATTGCCAGACACATGCCGTTTGAATACCAGAACCGGCAGGCATGCAGCCAGCTGGCAACGAAAATGATCAGCAGGGGTATTCCACCCCAGAGAAGCATTTCAAGAAGAATCTGATGCGTGTGGGGGTAGTTCCAGTCATAGACCCAGGAGGCTGCGGCAGAATCAAGCTGCTGTGGCAGCAGCGCAAATTGAAGAACTCCGTGACCGGTAAAAGGTGCCTGCGAGATGAGAGTCGCTGCTGCTTTCCAGATGAAAATTCTTTCATTGCGTGCCAATTCGTGCAGATCGAATTTATAAAGAAAACGCGCCGCAAAAATGACAATAAGAAAGCCGGCAATCAGGTAAAGCAGATTGCTTCGCCTGCGATACCAGAGGCCGGGACTGCTCTGATTTTCCTTTTTGTTTTCAGGGTTGCCGGCATGGAGAAGATAATGCAATGATAGACTGGCGACCGTGATAGCCATTATAAGTCTGGCTCCACTGGCAAGAATCATCAGAAAAAACAGGGCAATGAAAAAGATTCGCCGCACCAGGTGATGTTCAGGATCTTTTCGGTTGCTTATTACCAGGGCCCAGATCATGGCGAGGCACCAGGTGGCAATGTGATTTGGATGCAGAGCTCCGGCCCACGCCCGGCGCGAGAAAAATTCGCCTGGAGAGGCTGATTCCAGTGCCTGATTGACTAAAGCAGCTGCCACTATCAGGAAGCCGCCTGCCATGATGGCGTTAATGTGCCGGGGCCGCTGTTGCGGGTCAGACGATTCAGAGCAGGTTGCGAAGAACAGAATTGCGGCTGAGGAAAAGGCGATGAATTGAGCAGTGAGGTCGGCAGCCATTCCATGATAGTGATTCAGAGCCAGCCATGCCAACCCGGAGACGACGAGAAAATGCCCGGCATTGGCTGCGAAGTCGATGCGATTGTTCCAGAGTTCGCGGACAAAGAAGACCAATAGAAGGACTGTAACCGGGGCAGCTGAAAGGCCTGCCTGCATGCCGACACCAAGGGTCACGGCAGACCCGGGATCGAAACTGAGACCTGCGTGATAGAGAACGAGGCTGCCGGCCCGATCGGACTGGCGGTAGAGAAGCCAGGCGCAGGCAAGCCATGAGGCGGCATAAAATATCTGAAAGTTTTCGACCCGGAAAGCTGCCTGAGCGTGGATCTCGTAGGAGAGAAGGTAGAAAGCCGGCAGAAACGGAGAATAGTTCTTTTTAACCAGCCCGGCGATGAAAATGAGAGCGATGATCGGCAGATCAAGGGTTTCTGATAAAAAGCGATGCTGCTGCTGAAAAATCAGAATTGCCCAGAAGCCGGTAAAAGCCCAGCCAAGCACAAGGGGTACGGCTTTGGTCATGGTTGAAATTGAGTTGCTTTGGTTCATGACAACAAAGTTAACATTTTTTTTGTTTTCATAGTGGAAATTTTAAACTTTTCATGTTAGTATGTAACTTCCCATGAAACGCTAGCCCTTAACTTTTACTTGGTTTAACCTCGCAAACCTTATTACACTCAAGACTGGGAGTAAATAAAATGTACGCCATTATCGAAATCGGTGGAAGACAGTACAACGTCGAAAAAGGCAGCAGAGTTCGCTGCGAAAAACTCGACCAGGCCGCTAACGCGACCCTGGCCATTGACAAGGTTCTCATGGTCAAAGACGGCGACAAAATGCAGGTCGGCCAGCCCTATGTAAAGGGTGCTCAGGTTAAGGCCAAGGTTGTTGGTCATGCCCGCGGCAAGAAGATTACTGTTCTCAAATACAAGAACAAAGTTAACTATCGCCGCAAACTTGGTCATCGCCAGCACTTCACCTCTCTGCTCATCGAAGACATCAAGGGTTGATGATCGAAGTAGATTTCCCTGAAGCTGTCGAAGGTTGTGTAACTCTTAAAGTAACCGGCCACAGTGGCAGTGACGAAAAAGGCAGAGATGTATTGTGTGCAGCAATTGCAGCACTGACGCAGACTTTTGCCGGGGGAATCCAGGAATGCCTGATGGCAGATGTCAGAGGTTTTCTTGATAGCGGGTTCTGCGACCTGAGTATCAGAGTGCCTGAGGCAAGCCATAAGCAGCTTGAAGCAGTTTGTAAAGTAATTAAATTCGGGTTCCGGAAGATTGCAGAATCACATCCGGGGCATGTTAAGTTGAATTAGTCAGGGGGATTATCATGGCTCATAAGAAGGGACAGGGCTCAACCACCAACGGTCGGGACAGTAATGCGCAACGGTTAGGCACCAAGAAATTTGCCGGCGAACTCGTAAAAGCCGGTAACATTCTTATCAGACAGCGCGGCACACCCATTCATCCAGGTCACAATGTCGGCAAAGGCAAGGACGATACTCTTTTCGCCCTCACCGAAGGCCGTGTTAAGTTTGAATGGTTCAAAGGCAAACATTGCGTCAGCATCGTGCCTGAAGCAATCGAAGCAACCAACTGATCTTACAAAAACGAAATGGCCGCCGAATACGGCGGCCATTTTTCATTTAGAGCAGATATTCAGAGATCATAAAACCCCTTCTCGCTGGTAAGAGAAGCCAGGTCGAGACAAGTGATCGTTTCGGCTATTTTTCGCGCCGAATTTTCACCTTCATAAGGATTGTCTGCAGATATTATGCCGGCGCAAAATTCTGGCTGCAAAGATTTTTTTATGGCAGCGACGATCGCCAGGCGTTCTGCTTCCACAGTTTGTACCAGTCTGCCATGTGGCCGGCCATGCTGTCGGCGGCCGATATTGATTACCGGAGTTCCGAGTGCCGGAATTTCGGCGATGCCGCTGGAAGAGTTGCCAATGACGCATTTTGCCAGGCGTGCGGTCGAAAGATAGATATGTCGACCGAGAGAAGCGACGAATCTGGCCTTGGCGTTGACTTTAAGGTAATCAGTCAGGATATTGTTGATTCTGTCACCTTCAGGGTCTGCGTTTGCAGAGGTAAAAATAAGGCCATAGTCATCGAATACAGTCGAAAAAACATCGTTCAGAAGACCGATTATCTTTTCTCCTTCACCTGGATTGCACGTTTCAGGGTGTACCGTAATCAAAAAGAATTTTTGCAGACGCATAGCGAAAAATTTCTCAAGTTGATCCAAAGGCGCAAAAGCATAGCTGCTAAGGTCAGCAAGGGCCAGTTCGCCGACATTGAAGACAAAATCAGGGTTTTCGCCGAGCTGAATCACTCTCTTTCGGTAGGTTTCGGTGGCAGTAAAATGCAGATCGCTGAGTTTGGTTATGCAATGCCTTAGGCAGTCGTCTACAGCTCCGGCAGTCAATTCGCCACCAGAAATATGCGCCAGCCTGATTCCGCAAAGACGGCAAATCGATGCGGCGGCAAAAATTTCGTAACGGTCGCCAAGAACGATGACCAGATCTGGAGAGATGCGACGCAATGTTTCAGGCAGTTCTATAAAGGTATTGCCAAGAGTGAGAAACATCAGGCGTTCACTTGAAAGCTCTGAGTTTAAAGGAGTGGTGGGAACCCTGACCGTGATAAAATTTCCGGCAGCTTCGGCCTCAACGGGATCGCCGGTTGCAGCCAGATGGCTGGCGGTAAAAAGAACCGTCACCTTATTTTTCAGGTTTGCCAGTTCGCGACAGACAGGCTGTAAAAGCCCCCACTCTGCTCTCGAGCCGGTGATTACCAGAATTTGTTTTGGCATGAAATTGTTCCAGATTTTCTCGCTAAACTTAATTCATTAAACTACCGATAAATAATTAAGGAAAGAAAAATTTTGCAGGAGGTGTCCATATGTGCGCGCAGGAATTGATCGCTCTTTTTCGCTTCTCTGGTAATCGTTGCCCGGCATGTCAGCGTATAGTAGCAAGATATGAACGCACCCTGCAGCTCACCGAAAAAGATATGGAACATCTTGAAGGCTGTATTCTGAAAAAGATGTAAACATTGCCTGATCAAGGAAAAAGACCGGCCATACCTCGTGATATGGCCGGTCTGCTTTTAGAAGAAATCAGCCTCGGCAGTTTTGCGGAAAAGGAAGCGTCCCCCACCCTTTTGTCCCATCCAGCCTTTTTGCTGGCTGTATATGAGGCGGCCGCGCAGAAAGGTCATAGCATTGCTGCCACGGCAGGTCATGCCTTCATATGGTGAATAATCGGTGCGCATGTGAAGGTTGGCGGCACTTATCCGACCGGTGCTGTCGGGGTTATAGATCATAATATCGGCATCAGTACCGGGGATAAGGCTCCCCTTTTCAGGGTAAAGACCGAAAATTCTCGCCGGATTCTCTGATATCAGTTTAACTGCTTTGCCAAGGGAAATTCTTTCGCTGTGAACCCCATTCAATATGAATGCCGGAAAAGTTTCTATGCCGGGTAACCCCATTGGCAGCGTGGTGATGTTGTTGTTCCAGGTATTCTTGTCGGCGCGGGTAAATGGGCAGTGATCGGTGGCAACCACAGCAATATGGTCATTGGCCAGTGCCTTCCATATCATTTCCTGTTGTTGTTTTGGTCTGATCGGCGGGCAGCAGGCCCAGAGATGCCCTTCAGGTGCAACCAGTTTCGAATCGTCAAGATACAGATACTGCGGGCAGGTTTCACCGGCCAGAGGTGCGCCATTCAGGCGTTCACGCCCGATAATGCCTGCACCTTCTCCAGTGGAAACATGCACCACATAGACTTTGCAGCCGGTGAATCGAGCAAAGTCAGCAATGCGACGAATCGCTTCGGTTTCCGAAAAAACCGGCCTGGTGACCGGCAAAGCCTCGATGCCAAGTTTTCCGCAGGCGGTTGCCGCATCGAGCAGAGAATCGATGAGAACTCCATTTTCGGCATGGACGGTGACGAGGATTCCTTCTTTTCTACAGGCGGTAAGAACTTTGTGCAGTCCGGCATCATCCTGCATTAATCCAGATTTTCCGTAGGCCATGAAGATTTTAAGGCTGGTCACACCGGCACTGACAAGCTCGGAAAGCTGATGCTGGACGGCGGTTGAATAACGGCCGATGCAGGCATGCAGAGAATAGTCGATGCCAACGAGGGGGTCAGCTTCGCTGCGCCGACGTTT
>CAZPCO010000068.1:0-11055 GCA_964585025.1 uncultured bacterium
TTTTTATCGATAAAAATTTCCTGATTACATCTTTAATATAAAAGATATCGGCAAAAACGTCAATAAGTTTTGTGAAAAAAATCCCAAAATCAGCAGATAATAATTGCCTGACTATTGCAGTATTATTAAAATAATTCTGGTTCGCGTTTCTACTCCCCCGAAGAACCTTTTGAATTCAAAAATAGTCGACAACGATGAAAGAAGGTATTGAATGAAACAGCTGAATAAAATGTTTCTTTTTATGTTCTTTTGGGGAGTTGCTATAAATCTGAGTTTTGCTGGTCAAAATGATATGGAGAGCAAAATTGACAGGCTTGATTTTTTAATGCAGCCTGAAGCGACGATTGAAGCTTATATAATGGCAAACATCAACAATATAAATGCGCCATTCAGCAATTCTGATGAAACTATGCTGGATTGTGCGGCTGTTAGAGGGAGACTTGAGACACTGAAATTTCTGCTTAAAGTTGGAGCTGATCAAAAAATATCGCATCGAGGCTATAATTTAACTACGCTTCACGCAGCTGCAATGCACGGCAGAGCTGACTCAGTTGCTGTTCTGCTTGAATCCGGCGGCGACCCGAACCAGGAAAGTCTGGGTGAAAAACCCCTTAACAAAGCGATAGACGGGTATGTTATCTCTCTGTGCCTCTCGAAAAAGTTGCCTGATATTGATTCTTATAAAAGCAAACTCTCAAGCTATATGGAATGTGTAAAATTGCTGCTTGCCGTAACAGAAGTCAAACCAGACGAAGAAGCAAAATGGAAAAGGAATTTTTATACCGGGCTCGATTCTGCATTTACGAAACCCGAGATTGAAAACGAGTGGAATAAATTCCTCGCCCTTATCAGATAGCGCCCTGTTTATGCCAGGCTGCGGCGCAGTATTGTCTCGACGGTAGTTGCATCGGCAGGCAAGGCGAAATTGCCGGCCCTCGACGGGTTGAACATTTCCGGAAGCAGACTGATGATTTTTTCATGGCTTGCGTATGTGGCGAGCCGTGACTTTAAATCGAGGCCGGCCAGTACCGACAATGCTTCTGCAACCAGCGACTTTTGGCGGGCGGGTGCGTCGGAAGCAGAGAGATACAATTCGCCGATTGCCGCGAGAGTAAAGCTGCAGGCCAGCCCGTGCGGCATGTTGCAGCGCGCGGTCAGCGGGTATGAAATTGCGTGGGCAAGTGCGGTTCTCGTGACACTGATCGCATAACCGGCAAAAAGACTTGCCAGCTGCATGCCGGCCCGGTCCAAAATATTGTCGGGGGATCGCAGAACCCCGTGAAAATGGCGGCCGGCATAGCCCAGCGCAGTTTCAGCATACATAAGACTGCAGGGGTTGAGGTTCCTGTTCCAGATAGATTCAAGAGCGTGAGAGATAACGTCGAGGCCGGTGAACAGCGTCTCGTCGGCGGGCAGGGTCAGCGTCAGTTCCGGGTCGAGAAACGCCATGGCCGGAAAAATATTTTCGCCTTCGAGCGAATATTTGCGGCCATCAGCTCTGTTCCAGACGGTTGCGAACTGCGTCACTTCCGAGCCGGTGCCGGCGGTGGTTGGCACCGCATAAACCGGAGTCCGGCCGTGGCTTTCAATTTGAATCTTCTCGATCAGGGTTTTTGTCAGCGGGTTTTCGCCTGGCATGTTTATGCCGGCGGCGATAACCTTGGCGGCATCGATGACACTGCCGCCGCCAACCGCCAGTACGGCATCGAAACGGTCGCTTTTCAGCCGGTTGATGGCGGTATCGAGGTCGGCGAGATCAGGGTTGGGGCTGACTTCGTCGTATATACGCACCCGGTTGTTACCGAGAGCTCTGATGATTCTGTCGCTCACACCGCGTCGCGAGAACCCGGCAGTGGTTACTAGAAGCACCTTTTCGGCATCGATTACTTCGAGAAGCTTTTCAAGGCGGCCGGACATGACTCTGACCGGGTGACTGAACTGCCAGTTACAGCTGTTCATCGATGAACCTCATGAAGTCCTGTCTGTTTTCAGCCGGAGTCCGGGTTGGCCGACCGAGATCCTTGCGGGTGCCCGGTCTGATGACGGCTTCGATAAAAACAGGGCCACAGGCAACGGTTGCCTGATGTATGGCGTCAACGGCACTATCGTTGCATTCGACGCGGAAATAACGCCTGAAGCCAAAAGCTTCGGCCATTTTGCGGATATCGATGCTGCTGGCTACGATTGGCTGTCCGCCGACTGATTCGTGAACCCCGTTGTTCAGCATTACCTGAACGAAATTGGCGGGCCGGCAGCCGCAGCCGATCACAGGCATGGCGCCCAGATGCATCAGCATCGCGCCATCGCCATCGAGGCAGAAAACCCTGCGGTCTGGGCGATCGAGGGCAATTGCCAGCGCGATCGAAGACGCGTGCCCCATGCCGCCGACGGTGAGAAAGTCGCGCTGTGGTTCTGACCGCCTGGCGCGCATTTCGAACACTTCGCGGGAAGTGAAACCGGTGGTGGCGACCAGAAGCGCCGATTCAGGCATGCCGCCGAGCAGCAGTTCGATAAAAGCCTCGCGCAACATGCCTTTGCCGGTATCGATAGCCGGCTGTGCAGCTGGCGTGGCAACCGGTGCCGCGGCAAAAGTGTCTTTACGGATCACAAGGGCGGCCGGCCCATGTGCGAGACGGCCATCTGCCAGCAGATTGGCCAGGACTTCTTCGACCCGGGCTGTGCCGTCGAGTATTGCATACGGAATGCGGGCGGTTTTGAGCATATCGATGGTTATCTGACCCTGCAGCAGATGCTGTGGTTCATCTTTAACGCCGGGTTCGCCGCGCCAGCCGATGATCAACAGCATGCCGACACCATAAATTTCGGGGGCGGCGAGGGATACGAGCGGGTTAATGGCATTGCCAAGCCCGGAATTCTGCATGTAGACAGCTGCAAATCGGCCGGTAGCCAGATGATGGCCGATGGCCATGGCGACCGCATTGCCTTCGTTGGCGGCGATCAGATGGCGATGGCAGCCGTTCTGCAGAGTGCGGCAAAATTCTTTCAGCAGCGAATCAGGCACGCCGACGAAAAAGTCTATACCGTATTTCCGCAGTGATTTAATGAAAATTTCAGGGTCGATCAATCAGCCGCCTCCGGGGATCAGGCTGATGATGTCGCGAATGGGCATCATGCGCGTCTCGGCTTCGAAAGAGCGCCGGTGGCGCAGAATCTCGCGGGCGGTTTCGATCATTGCCGGGTAGGCGCTTCTCAGCAGCTGGTTCGCATAAATCACGATGTTTACGCCATTCTCGATAAGCTGGTCTTCTGTCGTGCTGCTGTAAGTGCTGGGAACAGCTATCAATGGCCGCTTTTCGGGCAGTTCTTTATAGGCGCGGCAGAATGCAAAAACTTCATCGGGGGTTTTCTGCCGGCTGTGAATCATGATAGCGTCAGCACCGGCGGCAATGTAAGCCTGGGCACGATTCATGGCATCTTCGACGCCTTTGCCAAGTATCAGACTTTCGATGCGGGCGATGATCATGAAATCGCGGGTGGCGCAGGCGCGTTTGCCCATCTGTATTTTGTGGCAGAATTCGTCGATACTTTCCTGATACTGGTCGACTTCGGTGCCGAACAGCGAATTCTTTTTGAGACCAGTCTTGTCTTCTATAATGACCGCCGAAATGCCGAGTCGTTCAAGGGTTTTGACCGCAAAAACGAAATGTTCGGGCTGTCCGCCAGTATCTCCATCATAAATGATGGGTTTCGTCGTGACTTCGAGCACATCGTTCATGGTATTCAGGCGCGAAGCGATACCTACGACTTCGATATCAGGCTTACCGCGCGCCGTGGCATCGGTGAGACTGCTGGCCCACATGCCGTCGAATTCAAGCTTCCCGTCAGGGGTGGTTTCAGCCAGATGCTCGATGATCAGGCCGGTCAGGCCATTATGAACTTCGAGCAGCCTTACCAGCGGTTTTGATTCAAGCAGCCGTCGCAGTGATTTGAGGCGAACATCAGGAGTGGTGCCGATTTCCTTCAGGGCGTTGTGCAGCTGGGTTGACGAAATGCCGCGGGTATAAGGCACTTCTACGAGTTCGCCGCCCCATTGCCTGAGCGCGTCGATAACCCGCTGGCGTGTCTGCTTCTGAATGCCGTCCTTCCAGTCGTCGCCGTGGACTACGTAGTCGGGGCGAAGCTTTTCGAGATTCGGCACGTAATCGAGGGTTTCCTGGGCGACGACCTGCGACACTCCCTTGATATTCTCGACGATTTCGAGCCGCTGCTCATAGGTCATGAACGGCAGCCGCTTGTAACTGGCGATTGCCTTGTCGGTCAGCAGTCCGATAATGACTTCGCCGAGTTCTTTGGCTTTTTTGATGATGTTCAGATGGCCCGGGTGAATCAGGTCGGCACTCATGCCGACGTAAACTTTTTTGCTCAAGATGGTTCCCCTTTATTTTGCAGCAGCGTAACCGGCAATATAATCTGCCATGACTTCAGCGCTTTTGCCAACATTGAAGATATTTTTTTCACGCAGGCCGGCAATCCTGCTCTTCCACGCCTCTGTCTGGCCATATATGCTTCTGACCGTTTCTGGAAGCTGTTCGAGCCGGTCGGTGGCAATTTCGACGCCGGTGGCGCTTCTGATGCTGTCTTCGAACAACGGCAGGCCGATGCGGTCGCGGCCGGGGTTATGAATTTTGGGTGGCGTGGCAACCCAGATAACCGGCTTTTCGAGGCCGAATGCGAATTCGATGCCTGAGCCGCCGTGGTCTGCGATCATAATGTCGGCCTGAAGCAGCGACTCAATCGATTTAAGGCGGTCATCGAACTCGAAACAGCCGCTATGGCTGTATCGATCGCGCATCTGCTGCGGCAGATCGGGGTAGTGCCGCAGGGTCATCGGGTGAAAGCGCAGAATGGTTCTGATTCTGGCGGCCGTTAAAGCGTCAAGAACCTTTTCCAGGCAGTTGCCGACCATCGATGAATCGCCCCAGGTCGGAGCGACGAGCACGGTTGGCCCTTCTGGCGTGGCAGCCTCAGGTTTTTCCCGGCGGCTGCGAACTTCTTCGATCAACAGATCCAGGCGGCAGTAACCACCTTCGGCCAGGTTCTTCGGTTTGAGGCTGTAGACTTTCTCCTGCTCTCTGATTTCGTCGCGGTGATAAGGCCCGACGCAGAACACCGTGTCGTAAGCGTCGAAGGCATACTGGCGGTAAGCGGCATGGGTGCTGACCAGCGCATGAAAAATGTAGAAATAATGCACCGGGTGGCTCGAGCGCTTCAGATAGTATGAGTTCAGGTCGGTCAGCGTCATCACGAAAGCTCTGGCCTTGATGGCCTGAAAAAGAGCCGTTCTTGCCGAACCTGAACCGATATAAATCGCCTTGATGGCTGGTGAAACATTGTTCAGAATCGGGTCGGCTGGGTCAGAAGTGATACAGGTAACCTGCCTTGAATGATGTTCGACAAGCCTTTTGACGACCGGTTCCATGTGGGCCCAGTCAGCACGGCTTTCGGCGTAAAAAACGATCTTCTGCCAGTCGCTTTCCAGACTCTGTACAGCAAAAAAACCGCTCCAGGAGCGAATAAAGTCAGAACAGCTGCTGAGTGCCTTTGCAAAAAGTTTTGTCATCTGTAATGAAGCAGGGGGCCTGCCTGAGCAGACCCCCTGGTGCTTTCAGCAGCCGTAGGAAAGCTGGAATTCATAAGGATGCGGGCGCAGCATCACCGGCATCGCTTCTTCTTCACGTTTGCGCTTGATCCAGGTTTTGATCAGGCCGTCGGTGAAGACGCCTTTATATTTGAGGAATTCGTGGTCGGCTTCGAGAGCTTCGAGGGCTTCGAGCAGATTGCGGGGCAGAGCGCCGATTTTGGCTCTTTCTTCTTCGCTCAGATCGAAAATGTTGCCTTCGATCGGGCCCACATTGTGTTTCTGCGGATCGAGTTTGTTTCTGATGCCGTCGATGCCGGCCATGATCATGGCAGCAAACATCAGATACGGATTGGCAGTGGCGTCGCCGGCGCGGTATTCAAAGCGCTTGTCCATCGGGGCTTTCACGTAACCTGGGATGCGGATCGCTGCCGAGCGGTTGGCGGTAGCCATGACGATCGAAACGGGGGCTTCATAACCAGGAACCAGACGCTTGTAGGAATTAGTCGAGGGGTTGGCAAAGGCTGAAATTGCCCTGGCATGCACGAGAATCCCGGTCATGAAGTGCATCGCAGTCTTGCTCATTCCGGCATAGCCCTTCGGGTCGGAGAACATCGGTTTGCCGTTTTTCATCAGCTTGAAGTGCACGTGGAAGCCGCTGCCCGGGGCGCCGAACATTGGTTTGGGCATGAAAGTCGCCGACAGGCCGTTTTCGAGGGCGAAATTCTTGGTAGCATATTTGATCTGCATGGTTTTGTCGGCCATGCGTCTTGGGGTGTCGAAATCGGTTTCGATTTCGACCTGGCCTGGGCCGCCGACTTCGTGGTGATGATACTTGACGCCGATACCCATGCGGAAAAGCTCTTCGCAGAGTTCTGATCTGAAGGAAGCGAAGCGGTCAGCAGGTTGTTCCCCGTGATAACCGGCCTTGAGCGGCATCGGGTAACCGCCGTTGCCTTTTTCCGAGTTGCCGGTATTCCAGTGGGCCTGTGCTGAGTCGATATTGAAAGACGCAGAGTTCATGTTGTCGCTGAAAGTCACATCGTCGAAAAGATAAAATTCGTATTCGGGCCCGAGCAGCATTTCTTCACCGGCCCCGAGGTCTTTGAGAGTCGATTCGGCTTTGTCGCAGACGAAGCGGGGGTCCTGTTCAAAACGCGGTTCGTCGTCAGAAATTTCATGGATGTTGCAGATGAAGGCCAGAGTGGGCTGTTCCCAGAAGGGGTCGAGAAAAGCGGTCGAGAGGTCGGGAACAAGAATCATGTCGCTCTTGTCGACGGCTCTGAAACCATAACTGGAACCATCGAAGCCGAAGCCTTCCTTGAGTACTTCTTCAGTGACGTAGCGGGCCGGGGTGGTCAGATGCCGCCATTTACCGAAAAGATCGCAGGCTTTGAGGTCGACGCTGACGATGTTATTCTCTTTGATGTATCTGACAGCTTCCTGGGCAGTTTTAAACATTACCATTCTTCTCCTTGAAACTTTTGTTCTTAATCGGGCAACTGCTGTGCCGAAGATCGTCCTGCGTTGTGCCCGTAGCATGGCAGCAGAAAACTGTCATTGCGAGGAGCGTCAGCGACGAAGCAATCCCTTCGACAGAGTTGCACGAATTCCATCAGTTAGTTATATCACAATTCTGCAGCGAATCAACCACGATCAGACTTGCCGCCATAAGCAGATAAGCCTGATCGGCAGGCTGGAAATCAGCGCTGGTTAAGAGTTCTGTCCTGAAAAACTGGCAGGCCGGCGGTAGTTCCACGATTAATGGTTCGTCGACGGCTTTCAACAGGCTGAAGCCGGGCCCCATGGCCGGGTGTGCGGCTGAAGATAACATTTCGACGCCACATTTGATGAACAGGGATCTGGCGAGATCAGAGTGCTTTGCCGGCAAAACATTTCGCGTCAGAAACCTGGCTGTCGGCAGGCCGGAAGCGGCAGGGGCAGCATTCATTGAACACACGAGATCAGGTTTGAGTTCTTTCATCGCTTTTCTGAAGGTGCTGATCGAACTGTTGCTTTCTAAATCCAGATTTGGCGCGAAATGCCAGGTCACGGGCAGGTTGCGAAAATTGCAGGTGCCGCGTTGCAGCAGGTTGACCAGGCTGATCAGCGCAGTCCCGGCAGCGCTTTCCCCATTAGTGTTGTCTGTGTAGAGAAAACATCTGTGCTGGCCGGAGCCGAATGAATAATAGCCTGAGCCTTTGACAAAGCGATTGTCGAAGACAGCGGTTTTTTCGAAGTATTCGCCGACTTCGCTGGTCGATAACAGTCGGGAAATTTTGATTGATTCATTGAGAAGATCATAGAGAGCGGCTTCAATCATGACAAACCTCATACACGACAGTAAAGATTTTGCAGATTATACCTTAACACGTAACCACTGCCCAGCAGGTAAATTCCATCTTGTACATGTGGTAGAAATAGTATACAGTTGTTGCGCATTCAGACTAACAGCGAGGTAAATAATGTTTTCACCTTCAGCGCATTTGAGCCTGATTCAGACCGAACGTGCCATTCTCGATCTCAAACGGCATTTTGAAGACACTTTGACGAGCAGTATGCGGTTGCACCGCGTTTCGGCTCCAATGTTCGTAGCTGCAGATTCCGGTCTTCAGGATGATCTTAACGGTATCGAACGGCCGGTATCATTTTCGGTGCCGGCAATTGGGGCCACCAGGTTCGAAATCGTGCATTCGCTTGCCAAGTGGAAACGCATGGCGCTTGCCAGATATGGCATTGCACAGGGTGAGGGGCTTTATACCGATATGAATGCGCTGCGGCCTGATGAGCCAAGTATCAGCACTTCAATACACTCGGTCTACGTAGATCAATGGGATTGGGAACGGGTGATGAGCAACGGTCAGCGCCATCTCGACTATCTGAAGTCGACTGTTGAAACGATTTACAATGCGATTCTTTCGACCGAGCATCATATATGCAGCCGCTATGGGCTGAAAAAATTTCTGCCCGAAAAAATCACCTTCGTTCACAGCGAAGAGCTCCTCGAAAAATATCCGGGAAAAACCGCCAAGGAACGAGAAAATGCAATCTGCAAAGAATTTGGTGCCGTATTTTTGATCGGCATTGGCGGGATGCTGGCGGATGGCAAGATACATGACGGGCGCGCCCCTGATTATGACGACTGGACAACTGAGACTGCGCCGGGTCGCCATGGCCTGAACGGAGACATTCTCGTTTTCAATCCGGTACTCGATATGTCGTTCGAACTTTCATCGATGGGCATCAGGGTAAGCCCTGAAGTCCTTGAAAAGCAGCTTAAAATCAGAAACTGTGAGCATCGGGCCAGACTGCCATGGCATCAGTCACTTCTGGCCGGCAAACTGCCCCAGACGATCGGCGGCGGCATCGGGCAGTCACGTCTCAGCATGCTGCTGCTGCAGAAACGCCATATAGGCGAGGTTCAGGTCAGCGTCTGGCCCGATGATGTTCTTGCCAGGTGTGAATCAGAAGGAGTGCAGATTCTCTAATCGCTGCAGACTGTAACCGGCAACTGCATGATTTTTGAGAAACCGGGCCGTTGAATTGGCTCAGCCTTCTTTTATGCAGGATCCAAAAGGCAATTACTACGGTCATACAGGTATTGAAATGCAATTTACCGCCTGGTTTCATCCATTGTTTTTTGCCGTTTACCCGATTCTTTATCTGTATTCGGCTAACTTTGGTGAAGTACAGTTCATCGATGCATCTATTCCGATGGGAGCAGGGTTTGTCATCGCCCTGCTTCTTCTTGTCTGCATGAGGAAGCTGACTGGCGATGCCTGGCGTGCATCTGTGCTGGTAACTGGCGCCTGCTTCTCGTTTTATGCCTATGGTGCATTTGACAGTTTGATGATCAGCCTGAATTCGGGCCCGGCAATCAGAGATGTCTGGTTGCCGGGGTTCTGGTTTGTGGCTTTCATTGCCGGGGAAGTCGTTGTCTGGCGCCACCGGGCCCCCCTGCATAAAGTAGTTGCGTTTCTCAATGCTATGGCGCTGGTTCTCATGTTAATGGTTGTCTCGTCGTTATCTTTGTCTGTTTTCGAATCGCACACGAGGTTCGCGCGTGTTGAAGGTGCCGAATCCGGTTTTGTTCCAGACGTTCCCGATGGCAGTCCTCTGCCGGATGTTTATTATCTGATTCTGGACGGCTATGCCCGTCAGGATATACTCCAGGATATATACGCCGCCGATAATTCCGAGTTTATCGAATACCTGGCCAGACATGGCTTCTATGTGGCATCAGAGTCATATGCAAATTATCCCCAGACTTATCTGTCGCTGGCGGGCAGCCTGAATTATTCATATCTCGATGATCTGGCAGCGCGTTATCACGATCAGAACAGTGTTGAGCCGCTGATTTCAATGGTTCAGAACAGTCGCTTCAGTTCGATGCTCAAAAAGGCCGGTTATACGACAGTTGCCTATTCAAGCGGCTATTCAGGCACTGAATTGCGCAATGCGGATATTTATCTTTCGCGCACTCTTATGGGTAGAGAATTTTTCAACACTCTTATCAACAGTACCTTTCTGGTAGCTTTGAAACTGCCATTCTTCGACATGGCCGTTTCGCAGGCCGATATTCATCGCAATCGCATCAGAGAAACGCTTGCTTCTCTGGGTGAAGTCAAGCTGCCAGCCGGTCCAGTTTTTGTGTTTGCTCATATAACCTGCCCGCATCCTCCTTTCGTTTTTGGTGCAGATGGTGAAGAACTCAACACCGGTGAGCGTTTTCACATTCAGGATGGCAGTCACTGGGGAAATGACGCGGCGGCTTATCGGCGACAATACCGTGATCAGCTGGCCTATCTGACTCGTCTGGTGAAAAATATGCTGCATTCATTACTTGCAGATCGTTCTCGGCAGCGAATCGTAATACTTCAGTCGGACCATGGGCCTGGCTCGGTTCTCGACTGGCAGAACCCTGAAAAAACCGATTTGCGCGAGCGGTTTGCCATTTTGAATGCGGTCAGGTTTCCCGATCGTGATTATCGTGACCTTTACCCGCAAATAGGGCCGATCAACACCATGAGGGTGGTAATGAACCGTTTTCTTCGCGACAAGCTGCCGCGATTGCCTGATCGCAGCTACTTCGCCCCCTGGTTTGGCCGCTTTCGGTTCACCGAAATCACCAATCGTCTGCCCACCGTTTCGCAGCGGTGACCTTTTTGTTTCCGACTGCTCTTTGGTAACTGCATAAATTTCATTCCATCTGAAAGGTCGGCCCGTGTTATAATCAGTCACTTTGCGCAGGAGGCGGGATGTGAAGAAGATTGACGAAGTCAGAAACCGTGTCAGCGGCTATTTCGATATAATTGGATCTCCGGATACTCCTCTTTCGGCCAAGATTTTGCTGGTAGCGGCAATCGTCTACTTTCTGTCGCCTATCGATCTGATTCCTGACTTCATTCCGTTAATCGGTTATGTTGATGATCTGATAATCGTTCCGACCCTTATAT
>CAZPCO010000069.1:0-11019 GCA_964585025.1 uncultured bacterium
CAGGGCCGGCGTTACCCGGTAGGCCCGGCCAGGTCTCTGCTGAAAGTCTTTGCTGCTAATCCAGAAGTTGTTTTGCTGGCTCTTGCCAACTGAAAATCATTTCGCTTGTCGATCCTGAGTCGCCATTGAATACCCGACAGATTTACGGGCACTGTGCTCAATCCACACGCCTGCGCACCCGCTTAAGATCTTTTTCAAACTTTGTAGATGGCTTAAGCGTGAATGTCACTTGAGCAAATCCTTCATCATTTTGTCCACGTCTTTATACGATTTCCCTTTGGCAAAAGGCTGTTTAGTAGCCGATAACTGCGATTTAGAACGACTGAATATCATAGTCAATAGTCGCCGCAGGCAATGAGCGTAGCGAACTCGCTCTTGATAAGGCTTTTCAGCTGTACCACATAAATGCCCGCAGTCGACAAAATCATAAAACCCAACGACACTGAAGTATGGATCGCAGCCTGATAATTGAGGCTTTGAAAGCCGCTGTCTGGAGCAAAAAACCTGCACCGGGTCTGATTTTTCATTCTGATCGTGGCAGCCAGTATTGCAGCGACCTGTGGAAGCCCGAAGTGCGGTAGTTTATATAGGCAGTGGCTTGATCGACTGGTCTTCTTCAGGTTTGAGATCTTTGTAACAGCTGTGCCACAGGTCGAATTTTTCACCGATTTTCCAGCTTGCGACATCAGTTCTACTTTTCAGCCAGGAAATAATTCTCTGCAATCGTTCTTCGCAATGTTCCTGTAGCCCCAGTTCAACGACGATGTCAAGCATGTTTTTGCTGCCGCCGCCACCGCAGCAGCAGTCATTTACTTCGACTGCTTCCTCTATGAAGGCATCAAGAAATTTATCAAAATGATCGCTGCAGTTGCGGTAAATGATCATCTGGCGCCCCCATTCTGTAAATTCCCCGACATGTTTCTTTTTGCGCATTCTCTTTTTCAAAACGTTTTCAATGCTCCTAATTGACAGTTTTCAGATAAACTGGGGCTTGCAGCGTAATTCACAACTTTTTCCACAACAGATTTCACCTGGGGCCACCACACCCAACGGGAATTTATGTACGCCAGGCGTCTTTGAATCAGGATAAAGCCAGTTCAAACTTCTTCTTGTTTTTGAGCCGGTAGATGGTGAAATCACGATCTATTGTTGCGATCTTAGTGATATTCAATTCTTCGGCCAGATAAACAAGACAAGCGTCAGCAAAATCCATGGGAAGATCTTTATATTTGTCAGTAAGGTCTCTAAGCTTATTAAATGCAGACACTTCTATGTTATGGACTTCGACAGCACCCTTGCTGATCCAGTCCAGGAAATCAATTTGTGCATTGCGGTTAAAATCTAACAGGTGAAGTGTTTCTGTTATTGATGCCAAGGTCGTGACAAGAGGGAATTTGTTTTCCTTGATAAAAGTGACTGCTTTCTTATGGTGTTTGTCACTGGCATCAAACAAAGCTATTAAAGGGCCTGAATCAATCAGAATTCTTTGCATTTCTTCTGTTCTGGAGCTTTTTCTTTAAGATTGATTTACGATTTTCAGACAGATCAGCTTGGCCGCTGGAATATTTGCCGAATAATTCTTTGCCGGAATTCCAGGCACTGTTTTTTTCCAGGTCTTTGAGATATGCTATTAAGCTTTTTCGCACAATCTCAGATTTTGGAATACCAAGCAATTCAGCAACGTGATTCAGCTTTTCTTCTATGTCTGAGCTTAATCTTAGAGTTAGCATTTTGCCCCCCCGTATTACATATTGTAATACAATTTATTGTTTCTTGCAAGTTAAGCTGAGTATTATTTAAAATCCGGCCGGTCGTTCTGATTTAATCAGGCCACTTTTCGAAAAAGAATTACCTGCATTGCATTCAATCCACGCCCCCGCGCGGGGCGCGACGATAATGGAAAAATCACAGAATGCGGGCTGAAAAACCTCGAAATGCTAGACAATACGGGCAAAAAGTGAAATAGAAAGGGCCTTGAGGTCTCAGGCGGCTGACGACCAGCGAAGCGGTGGTCATTGTTTTATTCAATATAAATCGCTATGAGAGCCGGTTCTGACAAGATATAAAATGAAATTTTCACGATCTATCTCATAGATAAGCAGCCAGTCTGGTTCGATGTGGCACTCTCGCAAACCGGCAAAATTGCCTGCCAAATCATGGTCTCGATGTTTTTCAGCTAACTTTTTCCCGGCAACAAGCTCTCTGACAATATCAGTTAACAAAGCTATTTTCCATCCACGCCTGCGCACCCGCTTAAGATCTTTTTCAAACTTTGTAGAGGGCTTAAGCGTGAATGTCACTTGAGCAGATCCTTCATCATTTTGTCCACGTCTTTATACGATTTCCCTTTGGCAGGCTTTTTCTTCATTTCCTGGACTTCTTCAATGGCAGCGAGTGTTTCATCATTAAAATTTAACTTCAATTCAAACGGAATTCTACGTTCTCTGATTGCCTGTCTCAAGAACATATTTACCGCTGTCGTCATATCCAGGCCAAATTCAGCAAAAAGATGCTGGGCCTGCTGCTTGATTTTGCTATCCATACGAATATTCATACTTGTGTTTGTCATAAAAACTCCTTTCACTGTTATTATAAAACATGCCTGATGTAATCACAATAGGCATATTTAATAAAAGCAGTTTTCCCCCTGTCCTGTAACGATAGTAGCCAATACCCCAATGGCAACTTCGTCACCAGATTTCCCTGCCGCGTGGCACTCCGAAATCGACCAGTTCATGAAGATTATCTTCGTTTACCACTTCCAGAAGCCTGTCGAAATCAACTTTTCTGAAAACCGGCCCAACCCGAAGCGCTCTCTCCATCAGATAAAATTCCGCTTCTGAGCCATCAGGCAAAGGAGGATTAACGGCGCAGTCACCCATGTGGCGGCAGTGCCCGCCTTTAGAATGTTTTGTCATTCATTTTCCCCGTTTCTTCTCTGGCAAGTGTGCTCGACAGAGCAACCAGTCTTCAAAACATAGTATTCAAGGCACTCATCATGAATAATAACATAACAATAATTTTCAAGCACCATATGTGAATTCTTGAAATATCCGGCCGGATTTTCAAGAATACTCAACTTGCAATAGCATTGGCAATACCAGACAAATTGGTTTCAATCCACGCGCCCGCACGGAGCGCGACTTCTAAAACCCTTGGAAACATTGAGATAGGCTCAAAATTTTAACCCACAATTTTATGAATAATCTCGAATTTTGGAGAAAGTTTGCGAGATAGCCTGACTCCTGGCTCTCTGGAAGCTGGATTTGTGGCGAAGGGAAAGTCAAGATAGCGGGAGTAGTGACGAGACTTTACAAAGTTGTGGGAATAGGCTATATAAGCCTTTAGCGGCGAGTGTCGTCAAATAAGCTCAAAAGCAGAAAAGGGAATGAATATGAAAAAAATCGTCGAATGTGTGCCGAATTTTTCTGAAGGAAGAGACCAGAAAATCATCGATGCGATCTCTGATGCCATCAGAAGCGTCAAGGGTGTGACCCTGCTCGATGTCGATCCGGGAAAATCGACGAACCGAACCGTTTATACATTTGTCGGCGACCCTGAAGCCATTGTCGAAGGGGCGCTGGCCGCCGCCCGCGTCGCGAAGGAAAAAATCGACATGCGCACCCAGAAGGGCGAACACCCTCGCATGGGCGCCCTCGACGTCTGCCCGTTCGTGCCGGTGGCCAACGTCAGCATGGAAGAATGCGTCGAAATCTCGAAACGCTTCGCCGAACGCGCAGCCGCCGAACTCAGGATTCCCATCTACCTCTACGAACACTCGCAGACCCGCGAATACCGCAAAAAACTCCCGCAGATCCGCAAAGGTGAATACGAAGGCCTTGCCGAAAAGATCGCCCAGCCCGACTGGAAACCCGACTACGGCCCCGCCGAATTCGTGCCGACCTGGGGCGCCACCGTCACCGGCGCCAGGCTCTTCCTGGTCGCCTACAACGTCAACATCCTCGGAACCACCAACCAGGCACACCGCATCGCCCTCGACCTGCGCGAAGCCGGCCGCGGCGCCGGCGAACCGGGCCGGTTCAAGGAACTCAAGGGCCTTGGCTGGTATGTCGACGAATACAACATGGCCCAGTGTTCATTCAACCTCAACAACTACCATGTTACGGCGCCCCACGAAGTCTTCGAAGCCGTCAAGGAAGAAGCCGCCAAAATCAACGTCGGCGTCGCCGGCTCCGAACTCGTCGGTCTCATTCCCCTCGAAGCCATGCTGAAAGCCGCCGAATACTACATCGCCCGCGAGAACCTCTTCATTCTCGACGAAGACCAGAAAATCAAACTCGTCATCGACCGTATGGGCCTCAGCGCCGTTTCCCAGTTCAAACCACGCGAACGCATCATCGAATACCTCATCAGAGATGAGCCGAACGAGCCACTCGCCACCATGAGCACCCGCAAATTCATCGAAGCCATCAATGCCCGCACCTCGGCTCCGGGCGGCGGCAGCGCTTCAGCAGCCATCGCCGCCATCGGCAGCGGCCTCGGCGCCATGGTAGCCAAGCTCACCTACGGTGTACGCAAGTTTGAACACCTCGAAACACAGCTGCGTAAGGTCATTCCGGTGCTGCACGATACCACGATGAAACTGATTCCGATGATCGACGCCGATACCAATGCCTTCAACGACTACGTCGAAGCCATGCGCCTGCCGCAGACCACCGAAGCCGAAAAGAACACCCGCACCGAAAAGATGCAGGCAGGTCTCAAGAAAGCCATCGAAGTGCCTCTCGGCACCATGAAAATCGGTGACTCCGCCTGGGACATGATGCTTGAAGCCGCGAAATGCGGCAACATCGCCTCTAAATCCGACATGCAGGTCGGAGCCCGCTCGCTTGAAGTGGGCATCTGGGGCGCCTATCAAAACGTCATGATCAACATGGCCGGCATCACCGACAGCGCCTTCGTAAGCCGAGTCACCGCCGAAGCCGAACAGATGAAAAACCGCGCCGAAAAAATGTGCCGCGAAATACTTCAGACCCTCGATAACCGCAAAGATTGATAAGAACGCATTCTTCGACCGGCCAAGGCCGGCTCAGGAACCGTCCTTCGACCGGCCAGGGCCGGCTCAGGAACCGCGATTTGGCCAGAATCCGCCCGGCAATGGCCGGGCGGTTTTTTTGCCGGGGGTTTTGTTTATGCAGCCTTGCAGAGCCTCAACGCAACAGCTTCTTCAACACACTGAACGAATCGTTGAAGCCATTGAGTTTGAGATCGAGACTGACGCCAATCGTATGAAAAACATTGATCAGCACGATGATCAGCAGAAAAAGCACTGTCGCGATAACCAGTCGCTTCTGCGGCGAACGCGCATGATTTTCAAGCGGCACTTCGCGCCCGGCCGGAAACCATGACTCAAAAGTCATTATGCCAACCGTCATCAGAGCAATAAAGGTAAAAATAGTGATTTCAAAACTGTTCTGACGCTCGACAATCACCCTGACTGCCGGATCGATATCAGCAGTTCCGGCAATTCTGCCTACAAGATCGTAAACAGCCGGGTTGTTGCCCTGAAGCAGCTGCGTCACCATGATCGAGCCCACCGCAAAAAACCAGGCGATAATATGTGCCGGTTTCGCCTTTTCCGGCTTGCCGCGCCGGTTGTACTGCCCGGCGTTCCAGGTCAGCCACAGGCCCATAAGCGCCGGCAGAACCATCAGACGGGTGTTTCCCCAGGCCATAGAACTGATAAAGCCCATCGACAGAGATGTCTTCTGAATACTCGTGCGCGCTTTATCAGGCATCAGCATCGTTACCAGCGCCAGACCAAGAAACAGCAATGACAGCAGCTTCTTGTTCGCTTCGTCATGTACGAACAGAATCGCGATCGCCGTGGCCAGAAAACCGACCAGCAGCATCAGATCACGCTTATGGTCGGGCCTTTCGAAATCTTCACACAGCAGCATTTCGGCGTGCTTCGTCTCTTCCTCGGAAGGCGGGGCGATATCGAGAGCTTTCAACCTGACGGTCGCATAGCGGGAATGATTGGCAATCTCGAGCAGCTCAGCCAGGTTGGCCGGCCTGATCGTACGCAATAGAAAAACCCCAGAGTCCTGGAGCGCGATATTGCCGCTGCGAATCATTTCGGAAATATGCTGCTCGGCCAGCGCCGTCGAATACCGGTGCAGACCGAGAATCGCATTGGCTCTGATGCGGTTGTCTGCTGAAGTCGCGAACTCGGCAAAACGCTCGGCAAGATCGGGCCGGTCAAACTCGCAGAGCGCCTCGAGAGCATTCGCGACTACGCGCGAATCCTCATGGTTAAGGTAACTGACCAGAGTCTCGGGAATGCGCGGATCATCGATGCGCCCCAGCAGCCGCAGCAGATACGAAACCTTGTATTCATCTTTTTCGTTCTTCAGATAAGAAATCAGCGGCCCAGCCAGCGACACATCGCCGCTTTCAGTCAGGCGGTCCATGGCCTCGAAAACCACGTAACGGCTGCCAAGACGCATCTTGTGCAGCAGGATTTCCTGGGCAGTAAGCTGCTGGCCGTCCTTGAGCTCGAGCTTGAAATTGTCTTTGCTGCGCCCGGTTTCGATTTCCGGAAATGAATCGAGAATGTGGTTACGGGCCCGACGCGCAAAATAGCGCACTTTCGTATCAGGATGAACCACCGCCGCAGTTATCCTCGGCATCAGGCTGCGCGCCAGCTCGATATTCAGAGAACTCTGCTGGCTGAGAAAATCGAGGGCAAATGTGCGCTCTTCGATGTTTTCAGATGACAGCGACTCGTCGAGAATCTGATGCCATCTGGCTGGTAGATTGTTTTCCTGTGTCATGGTTATTGGCAGCCATTATACATGAAAACAGCCCCGCCGGCAGCGGCAATTTTTTCACCGAAAAAGAAGCAGTATTGAGCCGGATAGTTCCACGAAAAGTTTGACGGCAGGCGGTAAATAATTTAATCATTTAGCCATGAATTACAATTTCCCTTTGTCAAGAGAACAGACACTGGCGGTCATTGCCAGTCACCCGACCCCGTTTCACCTTTATGACGAAAAAATGCTGCGCGAAAACGCACAGCGCCTCAAGCGCATTTTTGCCTGGATGCCGGAGTTCATGAATTATTTCGCGGTCAAAGCGCTACCAAACCCTTACATACTGAAAATTCTCAAAGATTGCGGCATGGGCGCCGACTGCAGCTCGCTCGCCGAGCTGATTCTTGCTGAAAAAGCCGGAATCACCGGCGAAAATATCATGTTTTCGTCGAACAATACACCCTGCGAAGAATTCGTTGCGGCAAAAAGGCTGGGTGCCATTATCAATCTCGACGACATCAGTCACATCGATTTTCTGGAAAAATCGGCCGGGCTGCCTGAGCTGCTCAGTTTCAGATACAACCCGGGGCCGCTGAAAGAAGGCAATGTGATTATCGGTCAGCCAGAAGAGGCTAAATACGGATTGACCGGCACCCAGCTCATCGAGGCATACCGAATTGCACGGCAGAGGGGCGTCAAAAGATTCGGCCTGCACACGATGCTGGCTTCGAATGAACTGAATGAAAACTACCACATCGAAACCGCTAAAATGCTGTTTGAGCTGGTCGTCGAAATCAATCGCCATGCCGGCGTAAGAATTGAATTTGTCGATCTGGGCGGTGGTTACGGCATTCCATACCGGCCGGAGCAGAATGAACTCGACCTGGCAAAGATTGCACAGGGAATCGAAAGTGAATACCAACGCCTGATCACTGCCAACGGCCTGGCACCGCTGAAAATCTGCATGGAAAACGGCCGTCTGGTGACCGGCCCCTATGGCTGGCTGGTTACCAGGGTCAGGCACAAAAAGAGCATTTATCGTGAGTATATCGGCCTCGATGCCAGTATGGCCGATCTGATGCGACCCGGCATGTATGGAGCTTATCATCACATTACCGTTCCGGGCCGTGAATCCCAGCCGCACGATCACAAATACGATGTCACCGGCTCATTGTGCGAGAATAACGACAAATTCGCCATCGGCAGAATGCTGCCACGCATCGAGGTCGGCGATATCGTGGTCATTCATTCTACTGGCGCTCATGGGCACGCGATGGGGTTCAACTATAACGGGCAACTAAGGTCGGCTGAGCTTCTGCGCCGCGAAAATGGCGAGATTGCCGTCATCAGAAGGGCCGAGACCGTCGACGATTATTTTTCCACTCTTGATTTCTCCGGTCTCGAAAAATTCAAATGATAATCTACGCCAGCGAGATTGCAGCATGACTTTTCGCATCGGCATTGTTGGCTGCGGAAACATCGGACACGGCGTTGAAACAGCCGTCGCACATTCTCGTGACCTCGAGTCGGTCGCGATTTTTACCCGTCGCGACCCGGCTTCGATCAAACCGCTGACCCCCGGTCTGGCGGTGGTTCCGCTAGCCAAAGCCGCATCCTGGAAAGACGCTATCGATGTCATGATCCTCTGCGGCGGCAGTGCCACCGATCTGCCCACCCAGACGCCCGAACTGGCCCAATGGTTCAATGTGGTCGACAGTTTCGATACGCATGCCCGCATTCACGAACATTTTGCGGCCGTCGACACGGCTGCGAAAAGGGCAACCGGGTCGGTATCATTTCGGTAGGCTGGGACCCCGGCCTGTTTTCGCTGAACCGTCTGATTCGCTAAACTTGGCTTTCAATGCTGTACTAAGAATTTTATAGTTCTGCAGCGGATCTTATTTTGGTGATGAGCCAGTTGAAACGCTCCTGGCTTGCCGAATCTGGAACAATGAGGCCGGGCAGGGCGTTGATGAAATTTATATTCTGAAGCCAGTTGGCAAAGTTTCTTGCAATATAGGTTTGAAGCTTCTTATCGGTGGATTTTATTTCAGAAACGATGTCTGATCGCCCGTCCAGAACGGTTATGATGTCTTCCAGGTCGGAGCTGCTAAAGAAATCATTGTTGCCACGGCCGAAAAAAGCTTCAATTTTTGTAGCGATAAAATAAGGTGCAGACACAACCCGGATATCGGTTCCGGCAAGATTGACGAGAGTGTAGTTTTTAATCGCTTCTTTATACCATTTGTTTGAAAACCCGAGAATTTCCTCGTCACATGGCATTACGTCGACAACCACAGACTTTATACGCCAGCGGCAGATAATGGGCGGATCGTCGTCGAGAATTTGACTAAAACCAGCATTTCTAAGGGATTCTTCTATGCTATGAAATCTTGAACGGCCAGAAGCATTTACAATCAGGTCAACATCCCGGGTTGTTCTGATGCCGCTGAAAGCCTCATCGGTAACAAGCAGGGAGACAACAGAGCCTCCCAGGAAAACAACCTGATCTTTCAATTCTGCCGGCAAGCTGCTGGCAACGGTAAGCAACATTTGTTCATTTATAGAAAGTGGCATCAACTAACTCCCAGCTGCTGCTGCAATTCTTTGGCTGCCAAATCGCGTTCGCGGGCTCTTCCGCCTCTAATGGCATCAACCAGGGATAAAAGCTCATATAGTCTCAGATCGGCTTCAGCTGCTTTTGGAACAGATTTGTATAATGGTAAAAAACTATGGCCGCGAAGTTTTCCGTTTGGGTGTGGCCATACTGGCGGAATACTGCCGTCATCAAGCAAATGTTTTTTTAATGGGTCGGCAGCATGAGCCGTGGGAATACCTCTGGTTAATTCGCCTCTTTCTGGCGGAAAAACGTAGCGCAGACCATGTATGATAAATTCATATAATGCGCTGGTATTGGGTTGTCTGGTGTGCGGGTTGATTAAAGAGGATTTAACTGCTCTTTGGAAGCCGGCATGAACCTCAGAGGAACTCATGTATAGCTCTTTTGCAAGAGAAGCAAAGTTCCAGGGCAAGTTAGCCGCATTCTTTGCGGCCAGTTTGAGAACGATAACAACATCTTGTGGTTTCAGCATACTAATATTATATTCGCTATTCGCGAATAGCGCAAATTGTTCTTGTAACTAATTTTACTCGGAAAACTTTGTGAGCTAGGCAGAATTAAAAATGCTCACAGACCATTAACTCTATATGACACTAGATGAAGTTTATTATAAGCAACCCGGCAGGCGACCCGAAACCTGACCCGGGAAATATATCGGCAAGGCTTTCGGTCCGAAAAATAGCATCGCTGTTTTTCGGTTTGATGAGACTGTTTTTGCATGCGGTGAAGCATCGTGGTATGCTTGGTAGTAATCTCAAAAAAGGGAATCAGGCATGAAAAAAAACAGTTTTTGCAGTTCTCTGATTGTATTGCTCGCCATGCTGCTTCTGACCGGCGTCGCTGACGCCCAGATAAAGGTCAGCACTGACCGCAGCCTCGGCTCCGACATCCACGTCGTCACCCCGAAACTCGGCAAAACCATCTTCACCGCCGACGGCCAGGAATTCACCGGGCTTTCCATGAGGCATGCCAGTCTGCAGGTCGACAAAGACAAACCAGCCCTGCCGGTTCTAACAGGCCTGATTATGATCGCCGACAACCAGAAGCCGGTTCTCGAAATAATCAAGACTAAATTCACTGAAATCAGCGTTACAAAGCCGGTAGTGCCCTCGCGCGGCGCCATCCTGCGCAATGTAGACCCCGCAACCGTTCCGTTTGTCATGGGCCCGGTATATTACAAAAACGCCTGGTTTCCGGCTGACAAAGACGTAATCAAAATATCTCAGCCTTTTATTTTCAGAGAAGCCCGCGGTGTCCGCCTCGAAGTATTTCCGGTGCAGTACAACCCGGTTACCGGCAAACTGCGCATTTACACAAGCATTCACGCCAAACTCGGCTACACAGGCCAGGGCGGCGTCAACGTGCATCGTGGCCGTTCCGAAATGTCTAAGACCTTTCAGCCTCTTTACCGCAAAGCATTTCTCAACTTCGCCTCAGTGCCGCGCCGCCTGTCACCGGTTGACGAAAACGGCCGCCTGATCATTATCGCCGCCGACGAACTCAAAGCCGCCGCCACCCCGCTCGCCGACTGGAAGAAAAAATGCGGCATCAACACCATTCTGGTCACTGCCGGCGAAATCGGCGGCCCCACTGCCGCAAACATCAAAGCTTTCCTGCAGCAGC
>CAZPCO010000070.1:0-10914 GCA_964585025.1 uncultured bacterium
ACGGATCTGCCAGCGATGTTCGGCGTTCTGGTTGCGCCGATTGAGAAAATCGACAAATTCAAGCCCGCATCGACTGAGGCGATCGGCATGATCTGGGTTGGGTTCGGGCATGCCACAGACCCCAAGGTAGGCATCACCGATAGTTTTAATGCGCTGAGCACCATTTTTCAGAATAATGTCGTCGAAAGCACTGAATAATTCGGTTAGTTCGGTAATGATGACTTTAGGGGAAATATTTGAAGAAGCGCTGGTGAAGTTGACGATGTCTGAGAACAATATGCTGACTTCGTCAAACAATTGCGGAGTGGAACTGCCAGAGGTCTTGAGTTCTTCGATTACTTTCGGCGGAAGCATATTGACGAGCAGGCTTTCAGATTTTTGTCGGGCCCGCACCAGTTCTACATGGGTGTGTACGCGTGCCATGACGATCTCTGGTTTGAAGGGTTTGGTGATGAAATCGACGGCTCCAAGTTTCAATCCGTGGATTTCGTCATCGACTTCGTTTCTGGAAGTGAGAAAAATTACCGGAATGTTACTGGTGGCAGGGTTTTCTTTGAGTCTTCGGCAGACCTCATAACCATCCATATCCGGCATCGTGACATCCAGCAGAATCAATTCAGGCTGGGGCAGGTTGGCTGCGATACGCAGCGCGCCGGGCCCGTTGGTTGCAACTTTAACCGTGAAGTCCTGGCGCAGCAGCCCAACGATGAAATCGAGATTTTCGGGAGAATCATCGACCGTCAGAACGATAGGACGCGAATATACGAAATGCATTCTGAGCCTCCCCAGCAAATATGATCCAAAGTATATTTTTTCTATAACTTAATTATCCCATATAAACCGGTGTATCTCAAAGCCATTTTTTAGCAACCGGGTGGCATTGACGCTTTTCGATTCCATCAGTAGAATTAAAGCTACAAAATCTTTCGACGAGGTACATATTCGTGAGCAATAAGAAGCCGATGCTGGTTCTGGTGCTGTGTTTGCTTTTCCAGGCCGCGTTTATCAGTCAGGCTCATGCCATAAATATCGGTGGTTTTCTCGATGAGGTGAGTGGGGCTCTCGGTCGGGTCACCGCAACGCTCGACAGTACTTTCGGCGGTGTAACTGCCGACAACCAGAAAGCCCTTGAAGAATCCCGGGAACAGGCTCCTCAGACCAGTGCCTTCCTTGGAAAATGGGAAGACAGCTGGGAAACCTCGATGGGTGCCAAAACCCATGAATCCTTGAAGGCCGATCCGGGTTTTTCCAAGGACAAGGCGCAGCTGAACCGTGTTGGCAACGTTGCTCGCCGGTTGATCAAGCATGTCGAACGCAAAGATCTTACCTGGCATTTTGCGGTTCTCAATACCGATGAAGTTAATGCTTTTGCAGCACCCGGTGGTTATATTTACGTCACCCGCGGGCTTCTCAATCTTTGCAAGGATGACAACGAACTCGCCGGCGTCATTGCTCAAGAAATGGGTCATATTGATAAAAAACACAGCGTCAGGCAGGCTGAAAAGTCGGGTCTGATGACCGCTCTGGTAATCGGGCTCGGTCTCAACAAGAAAACCAAGGATGCGGCTCCGTTTGCTGCGATTGCTGCTTACTTCGCCAATCTGAAATTTTCGCGCAGCGACGAATTCGAAGCTGATGCCTGTGCCGTAAAATATAGTGCTGCAGCCGGTTACGACCCTAACGGAATCATCGGTTTCTTTAACAAAATCAACAATGACAGCAAGGCAAGCAAGATAACCAAGTATTTTTCGACCCATCCGCCGACGACTGACCGTATCAATGCCGTCAAAAAAGCAATTGCTGCACTGCCTAAATCAGCCACGACAAACGCTCAGGCGGCAACTTCTTCTGAATCGACCGTGGCTGCCGGTTCGCAGAGTCAGGCATCGACTTCCACTACGACTTCCACAACTTCTGCTTCGACGGGCAAAAAGCCAACCAGCAGCGAAATCAAGCTTGCATATGAATCATACCTGTATTATCAGCAGGTTTATCAGTACAAAGTGCAGCAGCAGGCCCCGATGGATGAAGTAATGGCCGCCTTCAAGAAATTCCAGGATGCAAAGAAGCATTACATGGAACTGCGCAAGGCCGCCGGCCTTTAAATCGCGAAAAAAAAAGGCAGAAGCCCAACGGCTTCTGCCTTTTTTTTATCATCTATGCATGAGAAAAACATGCGCCGGGCATGTCTGGGGGTCGAGTTCGACGTAGTTGCGTGAGCCATACCAGAGGTAGCGGCGGTCGGTCAGCAGGTCATGCATCTGATAGCCCTGTTCAGGCCCAAGGCCGAATTTTTCGAGGGGCACATAGACGAAAGATGAATGTCTGATGAACGGGTCAAGATTGACGGCCACGAGAATATGGTTGTCGCCGAGCGATTTGCCGTAGAAAAGAATTTTGTCGTTTTCGGCGTGATAAAACTGCAGGTTGTCATATTCCTGCAGGGCAGGATTTTCATGCCTGATGTGGTTGAGCCGGGTAACCAGGTCAACGATGTTGCCCGGTGCCCGCCAGTCGCGGGTGCGAATCTCGTATTTGTCGCTGTTCTGGTATTCTTCCTTGCCTGGAACCGGTATGCCTTCGCAGAGTTCGAAACCCTGGAACATGCCGTAAACACTTGACAGAGTTGTTGCCAGAACCGCTCTGATCTTGTAAGCAGGCTGGCCGCCGGTTTGCAGAAATGTCGGAAAAATGTCCGGGGTGTTGGTGAACAGATTGGCGCGATAATAATCTGATTCGGGCGGGGTGGTGAGCTCCGCAAAGTAATCCATAATTTCAGATTTTTCGTTGCGCCAGGTGAAATAGCTGTATGACTGGGTGAAACCGAGTTTGGCGAGAGCCTTCATGACACGCGGGCGTGTGAATGCCTCAGAGAGGAAGATCACATCCGGGTATTTCTGCTGAACTTCTGAAATCACCCATTCCCAGAACGCGAAAGGTTTGGTATGCGGGTTGTCGACACGAAAGATTCTGACACCCTTGCGTGCCCAGAAAAGGAATATTCGCCGCATTTCCTTCCAGATGTTTTTAAAATCAGGGGTTTCAAAATTAATCGGATAGATGTCTTCATATTTTTTGGGCGGATTTTCAGCAAATTTTATTGTGCCGTCAGGTCGTTTGCTGAACCATTCGGGGTGCTGTTTCAAGTATGGATGATCAGGAGAACAGTTGATGGCAAAATCAAGGGCAATTTCGATACCGTGGCGGGTGGCTTCTTCAACCAGTGCTTCGAAATCGTCGAAAGTTCCCAGGGCTGGTTCGACAGCATCGTGGCCGCCGTGCTGGTTACCGATTGAATAGGGGCAGCCAGGGTCGCCGGCCGAGCAGGTCAGGCTGTTGTTCGGGCCTTTTCTTTTGCTGAAGCCAACCGGATGAATCGGCGGAAAGTAAAGGACGTCGAATCCCATTTCGGCAATGTGGGGCAGGCGCTTGATGACATCTCTGAAGGTGCCGTGCTTGCCAGGTTCAAAGCCGCACGATCTTGGAAAACATTCATACCACGAGGCGAATCTGGCTTTTTTGCGGTCGACCCTGACGGTGAAAGTTTTGCTTTCTACTCTGGAGGCCGGGTCTGGGTTTTCGGCGAGCACTTCGACAAGCCGGTCATGGCTGAGCATGTGCCAGCGCTGCAGGTCAGATGGTGCTTTCTCTGCCTTGTTCAACATATTTTTTACATATTCCCGGTCTGATTCGCTCAACCAGGATTTGTAATTTTTGGCCATGGCCATGCCTTCAAGAATGTCGGAAGCAAAATCGACATTGGCATCGACTTTTTTGCGGGTATCGAAAACCCAGGTGCCGAACTCTTCACAATAAGCAACGATCTGGTATTCGTAAAACCCGATCTGTTCAACTCTGAATTCAGCTTCCCAGAGATCCATTCCTGGGTTGGTGCAGGTCATCTGCACTTTGTGCCATTTATTTCGGCCGGCAGGGCGGTATTCCACCCAGGCTGCAACTTTCTGGTGTCCATCCCGGAAGATGTCGGCAACAACTTTGACGCTGTCGCCCGGTTCGCGCTTTATTGGCCAGGTGCCATTGTCAACGAGGGGTCTGATGATTTCGATCAATGCTCGTTTGCGGTTTCTGGTCATGTTATGTCCTCTTGATCAGTGACTTATAGAGATCGACAGTCTGCTGAGCAATCGACTTCCAGCTGAAGACGTCTTCAACGCGTCGTCGACCTGCGGCGGCCATTTTGTTGCGGGTGTCCGGATCTGCCATCAGGGCATTGATTTCACGGGCAAGATCATGGGCGAAAACATCGGGTTTGACTGCTTCGAACGGTGATTCATTCATTTGTTCAAGCCTGACGAGTTTGCCGGTGACTCCATCGACAACGACTTCAGGGATTCCGCCGACTGCGCTGGCGACCACAGGGGTTTCGCAGGCCATGGCTTCGAGATTGATGATACCGAATGGTTCGTAGATCGAAGGGCAGCAAAACACAGCGGCATGCGAATACAGCTCGATCAGAGTTTTGCGGTCGACCATTTCCCTGACCCAGAAAATATTGTTGCGGTCTTTGGAAACTGATTTGACGCCTTCTGCCATTTCATGTTCGATCTCGGGAGTATCGGGAGCGCCGGCGCAGAGCACGACCGGAATGTCGTGGTTCAGGTAACGGATGGCGTTAACCAGATGGATAATGCCTTTCTGACGGGTTATTCGGCCGACGAACAGCAGGTATGGCTTTGCCGGGTCGAAGCCGAAACGGCTGATGCATGCCGTTGATTTGACCCTTTTGAATTCATCAGTGTCGATGCCGTTGTAAATGACCTTAAGACGGTCTTCGGGCACATTGAAAAGGTTTTTCACATCGGCCCGGGTTCCGTTGCTGACGGCAATTACAGCATCGGCCATTTCAATGGCCATTTTTTCGACCCAGAGAGAAAAATCGTAGCCGCCTGCCAGCTGTTCGCGTTTCCAGGGGCGAAGGGGCTCAAGAGAATGAGTGGTGACGACAAGAGGCACGCCGAAATTCAATTTGGCCCAGATGCCGGCCATGTGAGTGTACCATGTGTGGCAGTGAACAATATCAGCATCGACGCCTTCGCCGACAATCTGCAGATCGCGGTCGATAGTCTTGAAAACTGACTGCAGGCCACGGTCAAGCTTCAGATAGCCAGCTGCAGATTCGTAGCCGGTGGTTTTGATTTTGCCCTTGCCAGGCTTCTGGTCACCATAACATCGGACTTCAACATCGGCCAGGTGCGAAACTTCCTTGGACAGGTATTCGATGTGCACTCCAGCTCCACCATAGACGTGCGGCGGGTATTCGTTGGTAATGTATAAGACCTTCATCATTCTCTCCTTGCAGTCACATTATGTTTAGAGATTATAGCATTAAAAAACTGCCTTGTCGCAACTTTAGCAAAAGCGGCAAGGCAGTGTGAACAGTAGTATCGAGCCGGTTATTTATGTATATTGCAGTTGATGCTGATGCCGTTCTTATCGCGGGTCAGGGTATAATTACCCCCATCAGGGCACTGGGGAACAGCTTTCAGGTATTTTCCGGCGACCAGGGCATTGATATCAAGGGTTTCGCTGGGTTTTCCTGTATCCATATCATACATTTCGGTGGCTCCGGTCAGCAACCGGCAGTTGGCACGGCATGCATTTGCTCTTGCCTGTTCCCGGGCTTTCTGAAAATTTGGTATGGCAATTGCCCCCATGGCACCCACAAACCCGGTAATCCCGGAAATGATTGTGCTTTCATCCAGGCCTTCGACCGACACTTTCAGCCACAGGTTGTCCTGGTTAATTTTGACCGCATCGAGCATTTTCATGCCCTTTTGCCGTTCAGATTCAGGAAGCTGCCCCATCTGATTCTGCGCCATGTTTTTTATTGCCAGCAGCTGTTGTTTGCCGATTGCTGTCCATTGTTCGGCGATATTGCTGTCGTTGAGCAAAACGGCTGCTTCAGCAGTATCCTTGAGGACTTTGATTCGAAAAGTCTCAAATGGTCTAAATTGTTGAGGAATATCCTTGTCCGAAACCAGATCTGAAGTCTTGGACGGCTGCTGGATGGTTCCGTGAGCCGTGCAGCTCACCTGGCCATCAGCCACAAGAGAATAGGTGCCCTTTTCGGGGCAGGAAAGAAATTCGTTGAGGTAATGTTCAGCCATCAGCTGTTTCTGATCCAGGTTTTTGATCGGGGCAGAATGATCCATGGCGTACATTTCACAGGCGCCGGTAAGAATACGAAGATTGGTGAAGCAGGCTCCGTGCCGGCTGTTGGCAGTTTTGCCCGACACCAGGCGTTTTACCTGGTTAAGGTCGATCTCGGCAAGAATGAGCGCTTTCTTTTCGCTGACACTTTTCAGCAGGTCGGCCCATTTGGTTGTGTCTTCAGCCTCGGCTGCAGCGCCATCGCTGCTGAGGAAAATGCCCTCGGGTCGGATTGAGAGAAGCATTTTGAAATCAGGAGTCTGTATATCGTATTCAACCAGATCCTTTTCGCGCTTTCGGGCTTCCTGGGCAATCTTACCGAACTGTTCTTCGAGAAAAGTCATTAATTCAAGGGGTTTTACGCGGGCTTTAAACGCAAAAGCCGGATGATAAGTGCTGTCGATGGTCAACCAGATCGTTCCATCGGGAACAAAAATCTCACGTCTGGCGAATTCATCGATCTTTTTAAAATAATCTGAAAGTTTGACATCGAGGTTTGCATAACCTTTGAACTGCTTTTCCAGTTCGGCCAGCTTGCCGGAATTTTCTGGTTTAACAAGCTCGGCTGCCTGCCCTGAATAAAAGGCGAACATGGCTGCTGCATCAACGTACAATGCTCCAAGCGTTTTGGTCTGAAGAACGGGATCATTTCCGGATGCAGCCAGGGGTGAAGTCGAGAGAATGAGGATGATAGGGATGAACAGCAAACTCAGCAGTTTTTTCAAAATGTACCTCCGATAAACTATCTGATCAATATTCTACTACAAAACATTCTGCAACGATTCATGATCCTTAAACCAGCCTTGGTAATGGTGTTCAGGTCTGTTTTGCGGCTAAGGCAAAAAGTGGTTAAAATGAAAGTGGGGGAGAGGGAGGGTAGCATGAACTCATTAGATAAAATAGTTCTGCCCTTTAAATGGTCTGACTTTGGTTCCTGGTTCTCGACCTGTAATCCTCCTGGGTTGGTAGACCGGTATGGCACTCTGGCGATAAACGATCTGGCCTTTACAGCCGGCAACCATAGCCTGGATGGCATCAGAATAGAAGCTGAGTTCTGTTTCAAGCCGGGTGTGGCAAAAGAGGTTTTTCTCTGCGGATTTCTTGCTGATCTCGAGCATTTGCAGCTTTTTGAGCCGTTTGTCGGCAATCCTGACAGCAAAGACGAAGTCTATCACGCATGCCAGAAAATACGAACTCATCCTGGCATTACTGAAGTGGTCGAACTTTTTCTGCCTGAAGCCGGCTGGGTTTTGCCTTCAATCTGGCGTTTTCTGATTCAGTCCCTGGGGTTGCGGCCTAAAAAGAGTATACACATGCCTGATATAATCGTCATGGCTCTGGTCAAAGACGAAAATCTGCCTCTTCTTTTTGCCAGCCGACCATTCGACTATTACGGCAATGCCAGACGCCTCAAAGAAGAACTGCTTCTCGAAGATTTTTTCCGTCAGCTTCATGTAGATGAAGGAACCAGTGAAGCAGAGGTGCAGCGGGCGTATATTCTGCATTGCCGCGAATCTCAGTCTTTTCTGGCTCAGGGGGCAGCTTCGGGCGATCATCAAAGGCAAAATCATATCAACCGGATCAGACAGGGTTACCAGCTCTGGACAGAAAAGCTCCAGCAGCGCCGCGAAGGCCATTAAAGTTTTGGTCGTGCAGCGCTTTCTGAAGCCCGCCAGAGATACCAGGCGGCAATCGAACGAAACGGTTGCCACTTGCGTGCCTGGCGGGAGAGTTCCTGCGGTTCCGGTAAAATCCCGGGAGTTCCTCTTATCTGTGCAAGACCTTTGCGCAAGCCATAGTCATCGGCGGCCATGACATCAGTACGCCCCAGTCTGAAAATCAACAACATTTCGACGGTCCAGCGACCTATGCCCCGAATTTTTGTCAAAGTGCTGATTATCTGGTGGTCGGTCATACGGTGAAGAGTATCGAGGTCAGGTAATTTTCCCGAGGCGGCGAACTCGGCCAGATCTCTGATTGCAGCAATTTTGGGGCCCGAAAGGCCGGCCGATCTTAATTCATCATCTTCGGCTCTGATTATATCAAGGGGGGTAATTTTTCCATCTGATGCAAATAGCCCGAGAACCCGGCCAAAAATTGTAGCGGCAGCTTTGCCGGTCAGCTGCTGGTAGACTATAGCCTCAAGCAGAGCCATGAATGGCGAAGACAGATTGTCTCCCTTCAGGTTGAATGTCGGCGCGCTAAGAATAAACCGCCCCAAATCAGGGTCGACATGGCACAGGTGGCGGATTGCCGCTTCGATTTGGATATCAGAAAAGGTTGGTGGCGGCAAAATTCGCAAAGGTGGCATATCTGATACATTAACGCCTTCCAGCCGGAGCATCTTGGCTTTGAGTGCACAGCCTCCAGCAGCTGAAAAACCTCCCAGGCGGCCATCGGTGTTGATGACCCGGTGGCATGGAATTACCGGAGGGCACGGATTGGCGCCGACCGCCGACCCGACGGCCCGCGATGCCGATTTATTGCCGCACCTTTCGGCGAGCTGGCTGTATGAAACCAGGCAACCTGGCTCAATTTTTCGCAGCTCCTCGTAAATCGCCATTTTGAATGGAGTTACACCTGTGATATCCAGTTTTATCTTTTTGAACGAGAATTCTTCGCCGGCAAAGTAATTCTGTATTTGTACTATTGCCTCTGCAATGCCTGGAGGCAGCTGGTTGTCAGAGTTTTTCTGCGCGCTTGTCTGACTGCAGCGTTTTTGCAGTCCGGCAGCGCTTTTTTCCGGTAGAAAAATTGAAACGATTTTGTCGCCGCGCCATAGAATGGCACACTCTCCGACGGCGGTCGGAAATGTTTTCCAGAAGCAGATCTGCTTTTCAGAAGGTTTTTTAGATTTTACGGCCTTGGCTGTTTCTGCAGGTGTTTGCGCTTTTGTTGTCGTCCGGGCAGGCAGCTTCGCATCTGCCCCATTTTTTCTGGTAATTGCCATGCTCTTGCCTTTCAGGGGGTTGAATCCGGTTTCCTGTCAGAGTCTTTGCATTTCTGGCAGCCTTTTGAGCGCAGGCAGATTTCGCAGCGCGCATCGCCACACCAGAGGCAGTTGAAGCAGTCTTTGCACGGGTGTTTTTTCAGAAGGTTTTCAGGTGGACGGTAGGCGTTCAGTCTTTTGTAAACGTCGGTTTCATCTTTGTTGTCGGCGGGTTTCTCTTTATCTGATGTGATATCGTCTGGTTTATCGTTCATCGTGGTGCCTCCATGCTTCATAATATAAGAATGCCTCGAAAATGTGCAAATACAAGATGATTTTCACCACAGATCCGGCCAGATTAGGTAGAAATACATTTCCCACGGATGAACACGGATGAACACGGCCGATTAACGAGTAAAAACATAGATGCCGCTGCCGGGGTTTTCTGTTGACTTGCGATGGCCGCTCGCTTAAAATCGGCGCTATGATTAATTTAGCAAATGTAAAGGTCGCATATTCCAATCGCATTCTTTTTCAGAACGCCAATTTCCTCGTACGCCCCGGAGACAAAATCGGGCTGGTCGGTCCGAATGGTGCAGGTAAAACCACGGTTTTCAGACTGATCATGGGTCATGAGAAACCTGATGAAGGCGAGATAAACATCAACGCCGGACTGGTTCTCGGCTATTTCTCCCAGGATGTCGGCGAGATGTCAGGAAGATCAGCGCTGGCCGAAGTGCTGGCCGGGGCTGGCAAAGTGTACGAGATCGGTCGTCGTCTGCATGAACTCGAGCATCAGATGGCTGAGCCTGATTTTACCCATGATGATTCATTCATGGAGCGTTATGGCAAGCTGCAGGAAGAATTCATTCACCTGAATGGCTATGAAAAAGAAAGTGAAGCCCAGACGATTCTCAACGGTCTTGGCATTGGCCCCGACCGCTGGGATCACCCGGTAGAAACGTTTTCGGGCGGCTGGAAGATGCGGATCGCGCTGGCAAGAATTCTGCTGTTGAACCCTGATGTATTGTTGATCGACGAACCGACGAACCATCTCGACATCGAGTCGATTCTCTGGCTGGAAACCTGGCTTAAGGAATTCAAGGGCTCGATAGTGATGACCAGTCATGATCGTGAATTCATGACTCGTATCTGTTCGCGCACCATAGAGGTTGCTGGCGAGACAATCACCACCTACAGCGGAGATTACGAGTTTTATCTGCGCGAGCGCGTTGTCAGACGTGAACAGTTGTTGTCAGCTCAGCGCCGGCAGCAGGCAATGCTTGCCAAAGAAGAAGAATTTATTGCCAGGTTTGCCGCCCGGGCTTCGCATGCCGCCCAGGTTCAGTCAAGAGTCAAGACCATCGAAAAAATCGAAAGAATCGTTGTTCCACCCGATCCGAAAGTGATCAAATTCCGGTTTCAGCCCGTTAAGCGCAGTGGCGATATCGTTGTCGAGCTCAATGATCTCGCCAAACAATGGCCATTGCACGATGGGCGCATGCTGCCGGTATTTTCAGGAGTCACAGGTAAAGTGCTGCGTACCAACAAAATAGCAGTGACCGGGATCAACGGGGCAGGTAAATCGACTCTGCTGAAAATCATCAGCGGGCAGACCGATCCGACCGCCGGTGCCTGTACATTGGGTGCTGCCGTTCAGGTTGGTTACTTCAGTCAGTATTCTTGCGATGTGCTTCGCCCGGAACGGACAATTTTCGAAGAGCTGCAGGAGCGCCTGCCGATGGCCAATGTCGGCACCATCAAGAATCTGCTCGGTGCTTTTCTGTTTTCTGGTGATGATACCGAGAAAAAGG
>CAZPCO010000071.1:0-1083 GCA_964585025.1 uncultured bacterium
CGATATCGCACATGAAAAAGGTTACCGTGTTTTCTAACTTCATTAATCACAGTCAGTTTGCAAGAAATCTGCGCAAAAAATAAACTTATTCATTAATCAAGAGTATATAATGATAAACATTACTGAGGTGAGTTTATGCGGAAATTGCTCCTGGTTTTCCTGCTTGCTTTTCTGACAGCCTGCCCTTCATGGTCTGCCAGCCCATTCGCTGAATCGGAAGTAAGAATTCAGACCGGCGCCGATGCCGGCGATTCTGCCAACACCGGCATTGTCAACCTTTCCGGGGCTCAGCGTCTCAATGTACGAACCGCCCCGGGTGACGCAATCGTCGGCCAGTTAAAGCCCGGCGACAAGGTCAAAATCACAGGCACAAGCGGGGACTGGTATAAAATCGACTTCTGGGGCGAAACCCGTTACGTCTGCAAAGAATTCATCAATGCTCCCAAAACGACCGACAAGCCGGCAGCTGCAACGAAACCGGCTGCTGACACCAAACCGGCCGCCCAGACAAAGCCGGCGGCCAAACCCGAACCGGTTAAATCATGGACCGGTCGCGTTCAGACCAACGGTGCGACCCTAAATGTGCGCACCGGGCCATGGGGTACGATTGTCGGCAGCCTGTCCGACAACGCCACTGTTAAAGTCATAGGCCAGAGCGGCGATTGGTACAAGATAGACTTCAAAGGCCAGACCCGTTATGTTCACAAAGATTACATCGCCAACGCCAATGCAGCAAAACCCACGACCAGAACCGCATACGTCAATACCGGCGGTGCCACCCTCAACGTGCGCGCTGGAGCCTGGGGCACCATTGTCGGCAGTCTTTCGAACGGTGCCAAAATTACGATCGTCGGTGAAAGCGGCGATTGGTACAAGATTTCATATAACGGCCAGACACGATATGTCTATAAATCCTATATTTCGAACAGCAAGCCGGCAGCTGCAACTCCACCTCCATCTTCAGGTTCTACCTACAAGGGTTCAGTCATCGGTCAGCCCCGTGGTGACGGAACTGTAGCAGGCGCTCTGACCTGGGCACGCGACCAGATCAACGGCACCAAAAAGGGTTATAACCACAACAAC
>CAZPCO010000071.1:1093-2662 GCA_964585025.1 uncultured bacterium
GCTGCTGGAGCGGCTGGTGTCTTGCCTTCGTCGGCACCGCTTACGGAAGAGAAAAGTCGGTGCTTGCCGCTCCAAGCGCCATTCAGAGCTATTACAAATGCAAGGCCGCCGGCAAGATCGTCGTCAACAAGAACCCGCCAGCCGGAGCCGTGATGTTCACCGGCACCACCTCGACCAACCCCTACGGGCACATATTTATCGCCACCGGCAAAATGAACGGCCCCAACGACCCGATTATCATCACCACCACCAGCAACGGCGTCAAGGAAATGCCGATGAGCCAGATGTGGAAAGGCCCCGCCTACCTTGGCTGGGCAATGCCATAAAAGACTGCGAGAAAAACCATGAAAAAACTTCTCACTACAATGTTTATCGCTGCCAGCACTCTGCCTGCTCTGGCGCTTGACCTGAACCTCACTACCAATGCCGAAGGGCTCCGCGTGCTTACCGCCAAAGAAGCTCCTGAAGACTTCGGTCGCGGCCTGCCGATGGGGCCATCCTCGGTGCAGTTCGCCGGGCAAACCCTCTGGGCCGTCGATTCATTGAATGGAAGATTTGTCGAATACGACCTGACCGGCAAAGAACTGCGGGCTGTCAAGGTCGATAACGCCGACAAGCTGATTATTGCCGACTTCGCCTTTGAAAAGGATGCCGAAGGCAAAAATATTGCCATCTGGGCCGTCGGTTCAGAAGAGGCGCAAGTTCTCAAAATCGATCTCGAGGGAAAAATCCTGGCAAGTTTTTCGACCGGCCTCAGTTTTCCGGCGCGAATAGAGTTATTGCCGGGCGGACGCCTGGCAATTCTCGACCAGGAACCGCCAAAAATCGCCACCTTCGATGCCACCGGCAAAAAACTTCACGAACAGCCATGTCTCGGCAAAGGTTTCGTAGCCGAAGCCGATGGCAACATTCTTTTTCTCGGCCGTAAAGACGACAAGGTCGTTCTGTCGCGACTTGGTGACAATCCAGCCAAACCAGTTACCGAACTCAAGGTTCTCGACGTCAGCTGCGATTCAGAACCTTCGCTGCTGATGTTCCGCAACAATGACGAGGTGTTCTTCAGTTTTCACTCGCTTGACGAAAAAACGGGCGCTTATGCCTTCAACATCACGCGAACCTCACTGGCCGGAAATTTCGCCGGCAGCCGCACCGTCGAGTTCCCGGCGGCATTTATCAATCGCCCGCTCCTCGATGATGGTAAGTCACTTTTCATGGTTCAATTCAGCGATATGAACGGTGCCTATCTGCTTAAGATCAACGAATTCGAAATGTTCGAAGAAGCCTCCGAAGGCTGAAGTTTGCGCTGTAAAGCCATACAGGGCCGGGGTTGACCCCCGGCTCTTTTTTTGTCAATGCCGGCGCGCAGCAGGGCAATCTTTGTCTGCAGAAACGAGACTGCTTCGTCGCCCTGCTCCTCGCAGTGACAAATACGTAAGTGCGAGCGCAGCGAAGCAATCTTTGTCTGCAGAAACGAGACTGCTTCGTCGCTCAGCTTCTCTGCAGTGAAAAAAAATCAATATCTGCATTATCGAGTTTATCATGGCACAAAAATATGGTTGCCAGAGGCTG
>CAZPCO010000071.1:2762-10891 GCA_964585025.1 uncultured bacterium
CAATATCTGCATTATCGAGTTTATCATGGCACAAAAATATGGTTGCCAGAGGCTGAGAATAACGGTAAGGTATTGGCAACTGAATATAAATAGAGTTTTTGCAGGTAAGGAGTACACAATTGAAGCCCACCAGACTTTTATTGCTTGTTTTTCTGCTGCTTGCGGTACTGACGACGCATGTCGCCGCGCAAACGGAGCCGACAAACCATGAACAACTGCTTAAAGACAGTATCGAAGCCCTGAAGGAAAACACTGCGGCAGTCAGGACACTCACTGGTTTGTTACAGAGCGGCACATATGCCGGTGCCGGCGTCGCTTCAAGTTCTGCCACGCTTCCCGGAAGCGATCTTTCTGCAATGAGCGACGCCCAGATTCAGGCGAGCCTTGCGGCTTTGCAATGGGAAACCAACGATTCGTACAAAGGTTTCGGCAGCCGCGACGCAAAAAAGGGCGGCACGCTGACGAGCGTCGAAACGTCGTTTCCACCGACGCTGCGCACAGTGGGCAAAAACGCCAACTCGACCTTTACCAGCATGATGACCGGAATCTGTTACGAGAGTCTGCTCGACCTCGACCCGATAACCTTCGAATACGCACCGAACCTGGCAAAACGCTGGGCAATCGCCGACGACAAGGTTACCTTCTATTTCGAACTCGATGAACGGGCGAAATGGTCTGACGGCATGCCGGTCGTTGCTTCGGATTTTGTTAAAAGCTGGGAACTCTACATAGATCCTGGTATCGACGACCCATTTTCGATTGACTACTGGAACAAGTATGAGAAGCCCGTAGCGCTCACTGACCGCATTATCATGGTCAAATCGAAACAGCTGAACTGGCGTGCCTTCATGTCGATTGCTTTTATGACGGTCTTACCAGGGCACATCATCGGCAAACTCGACGGTAAAAAGTATCTTGAAGAATATCAGTTCAAGATGATGCCAGGTTCGGGTCCTTACACCTACGAAAGCTCGAAAGTAAACGAAGAAATCGTCATGGTAAGGCGCAAGGACTGGTGGCAGAAAGACATCGAGAAGAACATCGGTTACTATCCCATTGACAAACTGCATTTCGTCTTCATTCAGGATGAAAACCTCGTAAAAGAGAAGTTCAAGAAAGGCGAACTCGACTGGGTGTATGTCAACGTCGCGCGCGAATGGCACCAGGAATTCATTCCGGCGATGATGCCGCAGCTTGCCAACGGCTGGATACAAAAACGCAAGGTTTATACGCATCGCCCGATCGGGGTTTCCGGCATCGCGTTCAATAAGCGCAAGCCGCCGTTCGATGATATAAGGGTGCGCAAGGCGATTGCCTATCTCTACAATCGCGAAAAGATGATGGACAAGCTGTTCTTCAATGAATACGAATATCTCGATACTTTCTATCCGAACTCGCCCTACGAAAACACTGACAACCCCAAAATCAGATTTGACCCTGACAAGGCAGTAGAGTTGCTCGAAGAAGCCGGCTGGCTGCAGAAAAATCGTGACGCCGAGGGCTGGCTCGTCAAAGACGGCAAACGTTTCGAGCTTTCCCTGAACTATACCCAGAAGTCGTCGGAGCGCATTTTTACGATCTTTCAGGAAGATCTGCGTGATGTCGGCATCAAACTCAATCTGAAGCAGGTCACCTGGGCCACCGATATCAAGGAAGTCGGCGAACGCAACTTCGAGATGAGTTCGCGTTCATATGGCGGCATCCTGTTTCCGAACCCGGAAAGTTCGATGCATTCGAAGTTTGCCGATCAGAACAACAATAACAACATCTGGGGTTTCAAGAATTCCCGTGTTGACGAGATTTGCGACGCCTATCCTTTGATGTTCGACCCCCAGGAACGTATCAAAGCTGTGCGCGAGATCGATGGCATTGCCTGCAACGACCATCTTTATGCTCTGGGCTGGTATGCAGCTCATACCCGTCTGCTGTTCTGGAACAAATTCGGAATGCCTGATTACATTCTTGCCAAAACCAGTGACCAGCGTTCGATAGTGTCTCTGTGGTGGTATGACGAGGCAAAGGCAAAGAATCTGGAAGATGCGCGGGCGAAAAATCTCAAGCTTGAAGTCGGCCCCGAAATCGTAAAATGGTGGGATGAGCATTACCCGACTTCTGAAGGTGAGAAAAAGTAATGTACAGCTATTTTATCCGCAGATTTCTATTGATGATTCCGACTTTTATCGGCATCACCTTCCTTTGTTTCACAGTCACGCGTTTCGTGCCGGGCGGTCCGGTCGAGCAGGCGGTATTGCGTTACCAGCAGGCCATGGCGCAGACGGGCGAGGGTGGTGGAGGCAGTTCGAGCAGCCAGACTACTCAGGGGCAGATTTCTGAAGAGATGATGACTCGTCTCAAAGAAATCTACGGCTTCGACAAACCCTTTTATATCGCTTATATTCAGTGGCTGTGGCGCGTCGTGCATTTTGATCTCGGCGTTTCCGACACACATTCACGGCCGGTCTGGGAGTTGATCAAGGAAAAATTTCCGGTGTCGATCATCTTCGGCCTGACCGGCTTTTTGCTTTCTTACATGATCTGCATTCCGCTTGGTGTATGGAAAGCTGTAAAGCACGGTTCAACCTTCGATACGGCCAGTTCGGTAGCGGTGTTTATCGGCTATTCGATTCCTGGCTGGACCGCCGGTGTCCTGCTGCTGATGCTGCTTGGTGGCAATGCCTATTTCGACCTGGTGCCGCTCGGCGGCAAGGAAAGCACGGCAATTCAACCGAACAGTCGCCTGGCTCAATATCTGCAGCTGGGTGGAACGGTGAAGGATCTGCCGGCTGAAGTACGCAAGGAATACCCGAAGCTCAAGGAAGACGATATGATCAATTCGAACCATCCGGCTTTCACGCATATTCCGGTCGAGCGTCGCTGCAAACTGACCACCGGAAAGCATGACGACCTGACCTGGTTCGGCCGCCTTCTAGACACGGCCTTGCATATGGCACTGCCGGTTTTTTGTTATATCCTCGGCATGTTCGCCTCGCATACGGTGTTGATGAAAAACTCGCTGATGGAGAACCTAGGCCAGGACTACGTTCGTACCGCCTTTGCCAAAGGTCTGTCAGAGAACGTCGTTATTTTCAAACACGCGCTGCGCAATTCGCTGATTCCGATTGCGACCGGGCTTGGTCATATGCTGTCGCTGATTCTCGCAGGGTCCTACCTGATCGAGAAGGTTTTCAACATCAACGGTTTTGGGCTGCTCGGCTATGAATCGCTGATTGCCCGCGATTATCCGGTGACCCTTGGCATTCTGGTCATTGGGGCAATGTTGAAACTGTTCGGCAATATCATGTCCGACTTCCTCTACTGCATAATCGACCCGAGGATCCGCTTCTCATGAAAGAAAAATACGAAAAATACCCCAAATTGATCAATACGATCGCACTGTTTCTTTTCTGGGCCGCTATATATGCGCTTTTCCCGGCACTGAACGAGAAAGGGCTGAATCCTGATTACTCGGTTGAGGCGGCTATCAGCCTGGGTCTGGCCGCCGGGGCCGTCGTTTATCTGCTGCCGATAATCATGGCAGTCCTTGGCTCGTTCGGCATGTTCTTCAGCAGCCCGATCTTCAAGCGGCGCTGGCGCAAGTTCCAAAGCCTGAAACGCGGCTACTACGCCTTCATTCTGGTAATATCGCTGTTTTTCCTTTCGTTTTTCGCCGAGTTCCTTATCAACGGCAAAGCGCTGTTTGTAAAGTACCAGGGGAAGATTCATTTTACCCTTTTCAGCTTTGAAAGCGCCAGGTCGTTCGGACTTAAAGGTTATGGCGTGCCCAATTACCGTATGATGAAAGAAGTCTACAAAACTCGCAACCTCGAGCGGGCTGAACGCCTCAAAAACGGCACCGCCAGCGAAGAAGACAAAAAATATCAGCAATGGGGCGACGACTGGGTGCTGATGCCGATTTACCCTTACGGCCCGGTCGAGTCACTGCTTGACGAGATGCCATGCCGTCCGCCGCACCCGCCGACCTGGCTGACCGGCCGCTGGCGCCAGGCATTTTTTGAAGAGTCACTTTTCGTGCTGCCAGAAAACCCGCCAACTGCCGAAGAACTGACGAATAAATACCGGCGTCCCGACTGGGTCGGCCTCGACATTGCCAAACTTTACCGTGAAATGGCTGTTGCCGGTCTGTTCGAACTCAAACCCGGCATCAAAAAGCCGGGCACCTTTGAACATCTTCTCGGCACCGATGACCGTGGCCGCGACGTCTTCGCCCGTATGGTCTACGGCTTCAGAACCTCACTGTCGTTCGCGCTCGTCGTCTGCTTTTTCTGCTATGTAATCGGCATCACCGTCGGTGCACTGCTCGGTTATTACGGCGGCACCTTCGACATCGTCATGCAGCGTTTCGTCGAAATCTGGTCAGCAATGCCGTTTCTCTATACAGTTATGATCTTTGCCGCGATCATGGTTCCAAATTTCTGGATGCTGGTCGGCATTCTCGTCATCTTCAAATGGATGGGCATGACCTATTACATCCGAGCCGAGTTCCTGCGTGAAAAATCGAAAGACTATGTCGCAGCCGCACGGGCAATTGGCTGCACCGACGGCGCGATCATTTTCAGACACATTCTGCCGAATGCCCTGACTCCGGTTATCTCGTTCGCACCATTCGCGGTAGTTGCCGATATCGGCTCACTCGTCTCGCTCGACTTTCTCGGCTTCGGGCTGCCGGCGCCGACTCCGTCATGGGGTGAACTGCTGGGGCAAGGGCTGGCAAACCTCACCAAGCCATGGCTGATTCTGTCACCAACTCTGGCGATGTTCTGTACTCTGCTGCTGGTGTCGTTCATCGGCGAAGCAATCAGAGAAGCCTTCGACCCGAAACAGTATTCGCGGCTCAGGTAAGCAAAGGAGAAATTCGCAATGGCAAAAGAATTATTAACCGTAAAGAACCTGCGAACCTACTTCCGCACTGAAGCCGGCATCGCCAAAGCTGTTGACGGAGTTGACTTCGATATCATGCCCGGTGAAGTTCTCGGTATTGTCGGCGAATCCGGGTCGGGAAAGTCAGTTACTTCGCTGTCGATCATGCAGCTCATTCCTAATCCGCCTGGCGAAATCGTCGATGGGCAGATCATCTTCGAAGGCGTCGACCTGCTTAAAGCCTATCACGCGAAAGATTACGCTCCGATCCGCAAGATACGCGGCAACAAGATTTCGATGATCTTTCAGGAACCGATGACCAGCCTCAACCCTGTCTTCACCATCGGCGACCAGATCGCCGAATCGCTGATACTGCACCAGAACCTCGACAAAAAGGCGGCACGCGATCAGGCGGCCAATATGCTCGACCTGGTTGGCATTCCGTCTGCGCGTGAGCGTCTCGACGAATACCCGCATCAGTTCTCAGGTGGAATGCGCCAGCGGGTCATGATCGCCATGGCGCTGGCCTGCAACCCATCACTGTTGATTGCCGACGAGCCAACTACAGCACTCGACGTCACGATTCAGGCACAGATTCTAGAGTTGATGCTTGACGTCAAGGCAAAGACAACGAATGCAGCGATTCTGTTGATCACCCATGATATGGCGGTAATTGCCGAAACCTGTCACCGCGTCGTCGTAATGTATTGCGGCAAAATCCAGGAAATTGCCGATGTAAAAACGATTTTCAACAGCCCGGGGCACCCCTATACTCAGGGTCTGCTGGCTTCATTGCCCAAACCGGGGCAGAAAGTCAGAAGATTGAGCACTATCGAAGGCATGGTTCCCTCTCTGTTCAACCTGCCGGCAGGGTGCAGCTTCTGCACCCGCTGTCAACAGAAATTACCGAACTGTGAGCTTCAGATGCCTGAAATGATTGAAGTTGCGCCCGGTCACTTCGTGCACTGCCATCTGGCAAAGCCCATGAAGAAAGCGTAAGAGGAAAAGCATGAACCATAAAAAACAAACTGGGAAAACCCTGCTCGAAGTTAAAGATCTCAAAATGTATTTTCCGGTGTTCGGCGGCGTGTTCAGACAGAAAGTCGCTGATGTCAAAGCGATCGACGGCGTCAGTTTTGAACTGCGCGAAGGCGAAACACTCGGTCTGGTAGGTGAATCAGGCTGCGGCAAATCGACGACCGGTAAATGCCTCATCAACCTGAACCGGCCGACCGGCGGGCAGATTCTCTTCAATTCGAAGCTGTGCGGCGAACTGCCGGTTACAGCAGTCAAAGAAGGCGGAAAATCAGTAAAAGTACCGCCATTCACCGTGCCGACGCCTCTGACAGTTGATATTGCCCAGTTGAACAATGATCAGATGCGGCCATTCAGGTCCGAAATTCAGATGATTTTTCAAGACCCCTATGCTTCGCTGAACCCGCGCATGACGGTCAGCGACATCATCATGGAACCGCTGACCATTCATGCCGCTGACCTGACCCCTGAAGAAATGCTCGGCAAAGTTCGCTGGCTTATGGAAAAGGTTGGGCTGTCGGCAGAGCAGGCGACTCGCTATCCGCATGAATTTTCGGGTGGACAGCGACAACGCATCGGTATTGCGAGAGCGCTGGCAACGAACCCGCGTCTGGTGATTGCCGACGAACCGGTTTCGGCGCTCGACGTATCGATTCAGGCGCAGGTAATCAACCTGATGCAGGATCTGCAGGAAGAGTTCGGGCTGACCTATATTTTTATCGCCCATGATCTCGCTGTCGTCGAGCATATTTCAGACCGTATTGCGGTTATGTATCTCGGCAATATAGTTGAAATAGCCGAATCACAGGAACTCTTCAACAATCCGCGTCACCCTTATACAAGAGCACTGCTTTCCGCCATTCCACAGCCAAATCCCAACGTCAAGCGCGAAAAACGCATCGTTCTAGAAGGTGATGTGCCGACGCCGCTGAAAAAGCCGTCAGGTTGCGGATTCAGAACCAGATGCCCGATTGCCCGCACCGAATGCGCCGCTACCCGGCCCCCAATGGTCGAAATTGGCCCCGGCCATTCGGTAGCCTGCCCCTGGCACAGCACCCTCGATAAAAACTGAACCGGTCGAAGGATGCGGCAGTAAAGCAAAAAAAATGCTAGAATAGGAGTCTATGATTCTGGCACGGGGGTTGAGGAAATGGCAAAAAAACTGCTTCTTATCGTTCTGTTGATGGTTTTCGTCGGTTTCAGCGCCGTTCTGCAGGCAGCGCCGCTCGCATCGGGCACTTACGAGGAAGAAGAATACCTCATTTATGTACCCGACGGCATTGATACCGATCAGAAATACCCGTTAATCGTCGCTTTCTCTCCGGGTGCCGATGCCGACGGCCTTATTTCGACCTGGGGCGGGCATGCTGATCGCAATCATTGCATCATACTCGCCTCGAAAGTCATCAAGAACGGAATGGATATTCCAGCTTATCTCGAACGTTTGAGCAAGCTGATCAAAGAAAAAGTCGGCGAGCAGTTTCCGATCAACCCTTCAGGAGTCATAGCACTCGGAACCTCCGGTGGCGGCATGGCTGCGCATCTTTTCAGCTTTTTCCATCCGGATACGGTCGTAGCCGTTATCAGCAGTGTCGGTTACATTCATGAAAACAGTTTGAAGCATAAAGACACTTACCCGCACGGCAAGGTCTGTGCCTTTCTGACCAGTCCGACCGATTTCAACTACAAGCTGATGCAGGAAGACCGCAAGTTTCTCAAGAGCCTCGACTGGCATCTGAAGTGGTATGAATTCGAAGGCGGGCACCGCACCGCCCCCGAAGATATACGCGAAGAAGCCCTGCAATGGGTTCTGGCCACCCTGGCCGGCAGCAACTGACAGCGCCAGCTCGGTCGCTGAGCGAAGTCGAATTATGTCATTCATTTTTAACGGGTATTTCGGCTTGCCGGCAGCGTTTGCCTTCTGGGCTGTAATCTGGTAGAATCTGGCACCTCAGCCACAATTAAAATAGAGAACTACCAATGATCGACCTGAACATACTACTGACCTGTATCGCCATATTTTGTGCCCGCATTGTCGATGTTTCAGTAGGCACGGTCAGAATCATCAGTATCGTGCAGGGCCGCATCAAAACGGCTTTTGTGCTTGGATTCATCGAAGTGAGCATCTGGATCCTCGTCATATCTACGGTAATGGATAAAATCAAGCAGAGTCCGATTATCGCAGTATTTTATGCTCTTGGCTATGCTTCGGGCAA
>CAZPCO010000072.1:0-1633 GCA_964585025.1 uncultured bacterium
AGTCAGCCCGCCTGCATGAGCAGGTTGCAGAGAAAGAGCACCCAGAACCAATACAGAAAGAAGCACGCACACCAGTAGGTCAGATAAACACTGGCCTCCAGCTGAAACATGGCCCCGATAAAAACTCATTGGCTTACCTCTAAAAATCAGGAAAACCAGTCATCTCGTCGCAGAAAGAGCGGCAATCGCAGATTTTATTGCCGCCAGTTCGGTCAACAGCGGCTTGAGATCATCGAGCGGCAAAATATTGTCAGCATCTGACGGAGATTGTCCTGGTTCCGGATGAACTTCGAGAAACAATCCATCGACGAAACCGGTAGCAATTGCAGCCCGAGCCAGTGTGGCAATGTACTCGCGCTGACCACCGGTCTTTGCATCTCCGGAACTTGGTAACTGCAACGAATGCGTGGCATCATAAACAACACCGTCGCAAAATGGTTTCATAATCGGAAAGGATCGCATGTCCACGACAAGGTTTCCATAACCGAACGAAGCGCCGCGTTCAGTCAGCAGCACCTCCCCGGCTCCTTCTATCCGGCGGACCTTTTCTGCCAGATGACGTGTTGCCCATGGCGACAGAAACTGACCTTTCTTGATATTCACAACGCGTCCGGTTCGGGCGGCCGCTTCTGTCAGATCTGTCTGTCGACAGAGAAAAGCCGGAATCTGCAGAATGCTGCAGACCCTGGCAACTGCTTCGGTCTGACCAACCTCGTGAACGTCGGTCAAAACCGGCAGCCCTGTCTTTTCTCCGACGGAAGCAAGTATTTCGAGACCACGATCGAGGCCAGGCCCGCGAAACGAATCGCCAGCCGTACGATTTGCCTTATCGAAACTGGCCTTGAAAATTATCGGCAATTTCAGCTCTTCACCGATTGCTTTCAAGGTCTGGGCAATATAAAGACATAACCCTTCAGACTCAATAACGCACGGGCCGGCAATCAAAAAAAACGGCGCCCCGGCCGCATACTTTCTCAGGGAAAAAGCCATAAGCCGCCTCCAGATTCTGCTTTAACTGTTATAACCTTCCGGATTCTTCGACTGCCAGTTCCAGGAATCGGCACACATGCGCTCTATACCAAATCTGGCTTTCCAGCCAAGTTCGAGATTGGCTTTGGACGGATCGGCATAGCAGGCGGCGATATCGCCGGCACGGCGCCCGACTACCTGATATTGAATCTGACGACCGCTGGCTGCCGCAAACGCCTTCACCACATCGAGAACGCTGTAACCCTGGCCGGTGCCAAGATTCCATATGCCAAGCCCGGGATTATGAGCGAGCTTTTCAAGAGCCTTCAGATGACCTGCTGCAAGATCGACAACATGAATGTAGTCTCTTACTCCGGTTCCATCATGGGTCGGATAATCGTTGCCGAAGACATTGAGATGCGGGCGCCGCCCGACTGCCACCTGAGTGATATAGGGCATGAGATTGTTCGGAATGCCATTCGGGTCTTCCCCGATCAGACCGCTTTCATGGGCACCCACTGGGTTGAAATAACGCAACAGAGCAATATTCAACTGCGAATTGGCCTTCTGCCAGTCGATCAGAATCTGTTCGATCATGTATTTCGAACGCCCATAGGGGTTGGTTGCCCCTCCGACCGGGAAATCCTCGCGGATGGGCACGGTA
>CAZPCO010000072.1:1643-10873 GCA_964585025.1 uncultured bacterium
GGATCTCCATAGACAGTAGATGAGGAACTGAAAACGAGATTATGCACTCCGGCCGCCAGCATGGCTTCGCAGAGATTCAGCGTGCCGCCGACGTTGTTGCGATAATAGAAGAGTGGCTTTTCGACCGATTCCCCAACCGCTTTCAGACCGGCAAAATGAATGACCGCATCATAGCCTTTGCCAGTCAGAACCGCCAGCAAAGCGGAATAATCACATATATCGACCTCGAAAAACTCTGGCCGCCGCCCGCTGATTTTTTCAATGCGGTCGAGCACCACGAGTTTGCTGTTGGAAAGATTATCGACTATGCTCACATCATAACCGGCTTCCAGCAGTTGCACACAGGTGTGACTGCCGATATACCCGGTTCCACCGGTAAGAAGTACCTTCATGCAGCCAATTCCTTTCAGACCTGGTCAACAGGTCGAAGATTCAAAACTGAAGGCCTGTTCAATTATTGAACGGCTGATTTTTCAAGGAAGTATAAAGAATTGCCATTTTCAGAGCAAATGCGAACGAATAATGCGATGGTTTTTCACCGCGAGGCTCTACAGCGATTACCTCGAAAGAATCTCGATTCATGCGGGCATGCATCGAGCCATCATGGAAGTGCAGGGCATCATCCCTTTCTTCGAGGCTGAATTCACGCCCATCGACACGGGCTTTGAGCACGTTGCCTGCAAGTCTGAATCCATTCGCTTCTTCCTTGAAGCTGTGATCGGTCAGGTAGAACTTCGGTTTGTTCTTGTAAGGATCGCCGGAAGTCGGACAGAAAGTCGTGCAGTTACCGCATTCATTGCAGAAATCACCGATATTGATGACCTGAGTATCCTGAGTGATACGCAGAGTCTTTTCAGTCTCGATCTTCAACTTGCCCTTCTTGTTGACTGCAGCCTGCACAAGGTAATCGCCGGTGCGCACCTGATAACTGCGATTGGCGCGATTCGGGCAGACGCTGACACAAACGTTGCAGACGTCGTTGCAATATAGACAACGGTCGGCTTCGCGGCGCGCTTCTTCTTCCGTCAGATCCCGGATTACTGTGGCAAAACCCTTGCGCAGTTTTATATCGATTTCGGGCAGCTTGATACCCTTCACCTTGCGGGCGCTTCTGGTCATGAACTGCGGCGGCGTCATGCCCTTTTTGATGTTGGAAGGGCTGATATCGAAATTTTTGCCGGCAGTCGCAATAATATTAAGAGCGACACGCTGACCATCACCAACGGCTTTAACTATTGTCGAAGCGCCGCGAACTGCGTCGCCGCCGGCAAAGACATTGTTGATTCTGGTCATGCCGGTCACTGGGTCGATTTCCAGATCGGCAGAGCTCATAAAATCAAGCACGACATCCTGACCGATAGCTTCGATCACAGTCTCACAGGGAACATCGATGATGGCATCCTTGATCGGCACAGGCTTACGGCGGCCATCTGGACCCTTTTCGCCCAGCTGCATTTTCTGGCATTTCATGCCGGCAACTTTGCCGGATGCAATAACGATTTCAAGCGGCTGATGCAGTTCAAGCACTTCTATACCCTCGTCGAGCAGCGCTTTTACTTCTTCAAGATCGGCGGGCATTTCGGCGCGTGTTCTGCGATATACAACCCTGACACGACCGGCTTCGCCGACGATGCGCAATGCGGTACGGGCCGCATCCATCGCCGAATTACCACCACCGATAATGGCAACATTCGGACCGATTGCGGTTGCGTGCCCCTGTCGGACATCGGAGAGAAAAACCAGCTGATCGATGACGCCGGCAGCATCTTCACCCGGAATGCCCATTTTTTTTGCGCCCTGAGCACCAACGGCAACATAAATGTAATCGAAATCCTTGCGCAACTGTTCAAAGCGCTGGCGGTCGATCTTCTGATCGTAATTGATTCCGACGCCAAGGTTCCTGATATATTCGATATCCCGGTCAATAGCTTCAGCTGTCAATCTGAAACTCGGAATAGCATCAGCAATCATACCACCGGCAAATGCCTTGGTTTCGAAAACCTCGACGGCGAAACCTTCAAGAGCCAGAAAATATGCAGCCGACAAACCACTTGGGCCGGCGCCGATAATGGCCACCGTTTTGCTGTTGCTCTTTTCGGGTTTCAACTGAGGGCGGTCTGCATGACGATTGGCAATGAAGCGCTTCACTTCGCGGATCAGCAGAGAACTGTCATAATTTGAACGCGTACATTTATGCTGACACTGGTGGTCACAAACCATGCCAAGAACTGAAGGCAGCGGGTTATTGCGCATGATCACTTCATAAGCCTTCTTGTAATCACCCTGCGCAGTGTAATACATGTAAGAAGGGATATCCTGGCCTGCCGGGCAGGTTCCAATGCATGGCGCTTTTATACAGTCGAATTCGGGCAACTGTCTGGAAGTTTTAACCGATTCACCGGTCTTGCTTCCCTTGTGGTAATCCATATTGGTGGGCACAGCACCGGCGTAACGACGCAGATTGATCAGAGCTGCCTTTTCAGGTTTGTTGCAACTGCAACCTGCGAATTTAACGATAAAATTATCGATATTGTCAGCATTTTCGGCGCGCATGGCAGTGGCGAGCTCTTCAAGATACTGCAACTGGCGGGCATATCCACCTGGTTTGAGAATGTCAGAGCAGACTGTAACCGGCTTTATGCCACAGGCGATGATTTTCGGCAGGTTGAAACAGTCGGCACCAGCACTGAAACTGATATCAAGCTTCCCGTCAAATTCATTCTGCAGTTTAGCGGCAACGTTGATACTGATTGGATGCAGAGCACGTCCGCTCATGTACATCATTTTTTCGTTGGGCGGGAAAATATTCTTATGATTTACTGATTCAAGAGTATTGGTAAGCTTGAGGTTGAAGGTAACCCCTCTTGATTCAGCGGCAGCAAGCATGTTTTTGATGATCTGTACGCCATCGGGATACTTGAGGTCATGCCCGAACGCTTCATCCGGAATTTCTGTCACAAAGCCAAGCTGATCGTTGAGAATATGGCGCAGATGGTCGGCGCCAAGCAGAGTGGGATTAAGTTTGATCGTAGTGTTGTAACCGCGGTCTTTAACGAGATACATGGCAATTTTTTCGATTTCATCAGGCGGACAGCCATGCATCGTCGACAGAGTAATATTGTCGGAAAGCTTCGATGGAATATCGATCGCATCGACTTTCGGATACAATTTTCTGACGACCGCAAGCTTTTCCTTGAGAATCTCTTCACAGCCAGCCATGCGTTCGAGAAATTTCTGCACGTTCGGCTTGAGAATACCATCGAGGTTGTAACCAACGCTCATGTTAAAAATGAACCCCCTGCCCTTCGCATCGCTCCAGCCGAATTTATGGCGGAGAACATGCAGCATGATCCAGGCATTGAGATATTCATCGAAACTGTCATCAAGACGCAGTTCTTGAGACCATTCGCAGTTATAGCCTTCATCCTGCGCATCGATGCAGGGTTTACTGACCTTGAGCTCGTCAAGCGTCTGAATTGTCTTGAGTTCAAGATATCGCGAACCGCAAAGCCAGGCGGCAATAAGGTTCTGCGCCATCTGGGTATGCGGCCCGGCAGCAACTCCGATCGGGCTTTCGAGATGCTGCCCGAATCTGACCATCGAAAAAGGATCATCGCTTTTCGGCACAAAAAACAAATCTTTGTGGATACCGAAAATATGTGAGGTTTCATCGTATTCACGCAAAATCCATGAGGCAAGATGCTCAATGCTGATTCTGGAAAATTCTTTAGACATGAGAAGGGAAACTCCTTTCCGGGTTTTGGGTCGCTGTTTAATTTCTGTGATTCTATCACAATCTTCAATTATCGCAACCACGGAATATAGAATACCCGGTCGATTTTACAAACCAGCGATGCAAAGCGGCAATGATGTGCTATAATAGCGAGGAAAATAAACCCGAGGTTTGGAATGACAGATCAGCTGACGCGCAAGATTGAACAGATCGTAAGAAAAGTATCCGGAATTGCCCATGGGCCAGTAGTGCTGCATGAGCCATTTTTCAACGGCAACGAAAGACAATACGTCACCGACTGCATCGACACCAACTGGGTTTCGACAGTCGGAAAATACGTCAATCTTTTTGAACAGCTGATCAGTCGCACTACAGGTGCAAAACATGCCATTGCTACGATCAACGGCACTGCAGCGCTGCACATCTGCCTGCAACTGGCCGGAGTCAAAGCAGGAGACGAAGTGCTGATGCAGGCACTTACTTTCGTTGCCTCGGCGAATGCCATTGCTTACTGCAATGCCACTCCCCATTTCGTCGATGTTTCACCGGTGTCGATGGGGGTCTGCCCCGAAAGGCTGCGCGAGCATCTCAAAACTGCCTGCGAAATCAAGGAAGGCGTATTACATAACCGCGAGACAGGTAGGCCGATCAGGGTTCTGATGGTCATGCATACCTTTGGTCACCCTTCACATCTTGATGAACTTATCAACATCTGCGACGAATACAGACTCAAACTGGTTGAAGACGCCGCCGAAGCAATTGGCTCCGAATATCACGGCAGGCATGTCGGCAATCACGGGCTGATTTCCGCACTCAGCTTCAACGGCAATAAAACGATCACCACCGGCGGTGGCGGCGCGATTCTTACCAATGACGACGAGCTGGCCAGACAGGCAAGACATCTGACCACTACCGGCAAGGTAGCCCACATCTGGGAATATTATCACGACTGCATTGCCTACAATTACCGCCTCCCGAACATCAACGCCGCGCTTGGCTGCGCACAGCTCGAACAACTGGGCGATATCATCATGAAAAAACGCGTGCTTGCCAGTCGCTATCAGCACGAATTCAAACAGGTAACCGAACTGGATTTCTTCAACGAAATGACCGGCGTTAAAAGCAACTACTGGCTGAACGCGGTGCTTCTCAAAACTCCCGACATGGAAGCACGCAACCGGCTGTTGAATAACCTCAACGCAGATGGAATCATGGTCAGACCGATCTGGGATCTGATGAATCGCCTGCCAATGTTTTCCGGATGCCCAGCCGCCGACTTGAGCATATCTCACCAGCTCGAAGCATCGGTTATCAATATTCCGAGCAGCCCGTCGTTCTGATGATCAGCCAACGTTTTTAACTGGCCAGCTGCTGAAAGCCTGAATCACGGTTCCGGCAGGAACCATCGCGGCAGCACCGACTTCTGCACCCGCCCCGACATAAGTTCTGCCAGCCAGATGACCGAAATCGCCAATCATGCTGTCATGATCGACACAAGCCCCGATATTGACAATCACATGGCTGCCTACCGAAGCATTCGGCTGAATGACTGCCCCGGCACAAATTACGGTTCCCATACCAATTCTGGCCTGGGGTGAAACACTGGCCGCAGGATGAATAAGAACCGGCCATTCAAAGGCGGCAAGTCTGCCGGCAATGCTTTTTCTGACCTCATTGTTGCCAATGGCGACGCAGGCGTTGCCCGTCATTTCAGCAGCAAGTTCCGCAATCCGCCCTTTGACTTCAACGCCGGCAATCATTTTTCCGCGGCTTTCCTCGCGGTCGTCAAAAACTGCGACCGGCCGGTAGCCGCACAAACGCGCTATTTCAATGACAACGGCCGCATGGCCGCCAGCGCCAAGAATGATGATATCTTTCTGCATGAGCGGCATTTTAGCAGCTTTTTCACAGCCTTTCCAGAAAATTCCGCAATTTCCTCCCGGAAATCAAACTCAAAGCAACAGACAGAAATACCCCCTATTTGAGCGGGTATTTCTGTCTGCCTGGAGAAGAAGTTGCACACAACAGGGTTTCCGGTTAGAATTCGCTGCAATGAATGTTTCTGTGATCAGCACCCTCGTCGAAAATTTGCAGAACCGCCGCGCCAAAATCGCAGTTGCCGGGCTGGGTTATGTCGGGCTGCCGGTCGCACACGCATTTTCCAGAAAATACGAGGTAATCGGCTACGATATCAGCAGCAAAAGGATCGACCAGCTTCGCCAGGGAATCGACCCAACCGGAGAAGTGCCCGACGGCAGCTTTGCCGGTTGCAGTATAGATTTCACTACTGATCCGGCGCTGCTGAGGATGTGCAGTTTTATTGTAATCGCAGTGCCCACCCCGGTCGACCGGAACAAACAGCCTGATCTGACTGCGCTACAGAGCATTACCGCCACCGTTGGCGCCAACATGGCGGTGGGCTCAATCGTCGTTTTCGAATCGACCGTTTACCCCGGAGTCACTGAAAACATCTGCGTTCCGATACTCGAAAAACATTCAGGGCTGAAACTCGGCAGTGATTTCCGGGTTGGTTACAGCCCCGAGCGCATCAACCCTGGCGATCAGGAGCATCGGCTGCAGAATATTGTTAAAATCGTTTCAGGCAGCGATGCTGAGACTCTTGAAGTAATAGCCGCTGTTTATGGCAGTATCATCGATGCCGGAGTTTACCGAACTTCTTCGATCGCTGTAGCTGAAGCGGCCAAAGTGATCGAGAATACCCAGCGCGATGTCAACATTGCCCTGATGAACGAACTGTCGATAATATTTCACCGACTCGAAATCGACACCCTGGAAGTAATCAAGGCGGCCGGCACCAAATGGAACTTTCTCAAGTTTTTTCCGGGGCTGGTAGGGGGGCATTGCATTGGCGTCGATCCTTATTATCTGACCTACAAAGCAGGTGAAGTCGGCTACCAGCCGGAAGTTATTCTTGCTGGACGGCGCATCAACGACAACATGAGCCGATTCGTCGCCGAAAATACCGTCAAAACACTCATCAAATCTGGAATACCCGTAAAAGGAGCCAAAATTCTGATTCTCGGTCTGACGTTCAAAGAAAATGTCGGCGATATCCGCAACAGCCGCGTCGTCGATCTGATCAGAGAATTGAACGACTATCTTATCGAGACCTGGGTTCATGACCCGCACGTAGATGCAGGAGAAGCAAAACAGGCTATCACAGCGGAATTTCTCAGCTCCCCCGAAATGGCCGCGCCTTTTGATGCCGTTGTTCTGGCCGTACCGCACCGATGTTTCGAGCATCTGACACTTGAAAGGCTGGCAGCTCTGTGCGGAAAACCCAGCCTGAAAACCCCTGTAGTGATTGATATCAGAGGAGTCTTCAGCCCGGCCAGAGCGGCAGAACTTGGTATCATGTACTGGCGGCTTTAACCAGCCAGAGCATTATTCGTTATAAGTGAAAGTCTGAAAGCCGTGCTGCTGGCAAAGCTCGTCACGGCGTGCCGTTTCCAGATCCGAGCGCACCATTTCTGCCACCAGCTCTTCAAGAGTGGTTTTCGGTCGCCAGCCAAGCTTGTTGAAGGCCTTGGTCGGATCACCAAGCAGAGTCTCTACTTCAGTGGGCCTGAAATATCTGCTGTCCACCTTCACCACCACCTGGCCTGGCCTGACCTTTATATCTTTATCAGTGGTATCCACTGCAATTACAGTGCCGGTTTCGTTCACACCATCTCCCTGCCAGCCAATCTTGATGCCGAGTTCAGCGGCAGCGGCATTGACAAAATCACGGACCGATTTCTGACGGCCGGTAGCGATGACGTAATCATCCGGCTTATCCTGCTGCAGCATCAACCACTGCATTTCCACGTAATCACGAGCATGCCCCCAGTCACGCAGAGAATTCATATTACCGAGAAACAGGCAATCCTGGAGCCCAAGAGCAATACGGGCGATCGCGCGGGTAATCTTGCGGGTAACGAATGTTTCGCCGCGCATAGGTGATTCATGATTGAAAAGAATGCCGTTACAGCCAAAGATGCCGTAGGCTTCACGATAGTTCACGGTGATCCAGTAAGCATAGAGTTTTGCCACCGCATAGGGAGAACGCGGATAAAACGGCGTCGTTTCCTTCTGAGGGGTTTCCTGGACCAGGCCATACAGTTCAGAAGTCGAAGCCTGATAAAATTTCGTCTGCTTTTCGAGACCGAGAATGCGAATGGCTTCAAGAAGACGCAGGGTGCCTATTCCATCTGCATTGGCCGTGTATTCAGGCGATTCAAAGGAAACAGCAACGTGGCTCTGTGCGGCCAGATTATAGATCTCGTGCGGGCGAACCTGCTGGATAATGCGAATCAGGTTCGTCGAATCGGTCATATCGCCGTAGTGCAATGAAAAGCGCCGGTTATCTACGTGCGGATCCTGGTAGAGATGATCGATGCGATCTGTGTTGAAAAGCGAAGAGCGACGTTTAATTCCATGAACCTCATAACCCTTTTTCAGCAGAAATTCAGCAAGATAAGCGCCATCCTGGCCAGTTACCCCGGTTATCAACGCAACTTTATTCATTTTCACACTCCGGTTTCTCTATCGTTTCAGCTTCATTGACCGACACAACAGATCCATTTCAGGCCGGAAGCAGATACTTCCGACCTGAGGATTTGCCGCATCACTTTTTCAGGCCGAGGCGTTCGCGCTGATATTTCTCGCGCAGCGGTTCCCACCACCACTTGTTGTCGAGATACCACTGAACGGTCTTGCGCAGGCCGGTTTCAAAGGTTTCTGCCGGTCTCCAACCAAGTTCACGCTCAATTTTACCGGCATCGATAGCATAGCGCATATCGTGGCCCGGGCGATCGGCGACAAAAGTGATCTGTTCGCTGTATTTATGGCCATCGTTACGAGGTTTCAATTCATCGAGAATTGCGCAGATCGTCTTTACCACTTCAATGTTCTGTTTTTCGTTGTGACCACCGATGTTATATGTTTGCCCGGGAATACCTGTCAGACAAACGGTGCACAGGGCGCGGGCGTGATCTTCGACATAGAGCCAGTCGCGGATCTGATCGCCTTTGCCGTAAATCGGCAGTGGTTTGCCTTCAAGAGCATTGAGAATTACAAGGGGAATCAACTTTTCGGGAAAATGATATGGTCCGTAATTGTTCGAACAGTTGGTAATCAGAGCTTTCAGGCCGAAGGTTCTCTGCCAGGCACGCACCAGGTGATCTGAACTGGCTTTGCTGGCAGAATACGGTGAACTTGGGTCGTATGGAGTTTCTTCGGTGAACAGACTGTCATCGAGATCGAGGTCACCATAGACTTCATCGGTGCTGATATGATGAAAGCGAAAATCTGGATGGTCTTTGGCATACTGACGCGCGGCTTCGAGCAAAGTATATGTACCGATTATATTGGTCTGAATGAAGGCAGCCGGACCATCGATACTGCGATCAACATGTGACTCTGCGGCCAGGTGCATGATTGCATCTGGTTTGTGGGCGGCAAAAACCTGCTCGACGGCATTGCGATCGCAGATATC
>CAZPCO010000073.1:0-10786 GCA_964585025.1 uncultured bacterium
AACCATATCGTAATTAATCTGGTTATTTTTTAGCATAAAGTCACGAATTTTTTGACTTCTGAGCGAAAATCTGACGTTTTCTTCGCCATCGTTTTCTGCGAGAGTGCTCAGCAGCTTTTCAACCGGCATATTGTATTCTTTGGCGCGCTTTTCGATTTCTTCACGATAATCGGCATCGGTGACATCGATGTTTTCCTTGTTACCGATCGAGTCGATCAGCAGCATGGTTTTGGTCTGGCGCACTGCTCTTTCGCGGAAAGTTTCACGGAATTCGTTGACATCTTTACCGGAATTGCGCAGATAGTCCTGGATCGTGGTGCCAAACTGGCGCCAGCGGCGATCAAGACCCTGAATGAAGAAGTCGATAGTGCTCTGAACCATGGATTCAGGAACATCAAACTGATAGTCGCTGATGATCTGGCTGAGAATTTCATCGAAAGCGCGTTCTTCGGCATCGTATTTGGCGCGTTCGCTCAGATCTTCTCTGACTTTGGCTTCAAGAGCCGCCAGGTTTTCGAAATCGCCTACCTTCTTGGCAAATTCATCATTGAGTTCAGGAAGAGTCGGGCGGGAAATGCGATTGAGGGTAACGGTGTAATCGAGCGATTTGCCGAAATATTTAGAATTAGCTTCGGCTTCGCCTTCTACCTTGTGCTGCCAGGTTCTGGTTTCGCCAACCTTCATACCCAGACATGCTGCGAACATCTTGTCATTTTCCATCAGCTTGTGAGCAGCCTTTTCATCGGAAAGCTCTTCATCTATCTGGCCTTCATGAGCTACCTGAACGTTGGCAGAAAAATAATCGCCTACGCACAATTCGCCGTTTTCGATGGTTTCGGTTTTACTCTGCTGTTCACGAACCTGATTGAGAACCTTCTGCACGCTTTCTTCATCGACTATTTCATGCTGAACCTGAGCGGTGTATCCCTTGTAGTTAAAGTCGCCAAGCTTCGGTCTGACTTCAAAAACAGCCTTGAAAGTGAAGGGGGCGCCTTCCTGAAGGTTCGATTCTTCAAGTTCGAAGCGACTGACCGGATGCAGCTTTGTTTCCCGGATGGCCTGTGGATATACTTCCTGGACCAGTTCTTCTTCGATCTGTTCGCGAACCGCTTCCGGGCCAATAAACTTCACCAGAACCGCTTTGGGAACCTTGCCCTGTCTGAACCCGGGGATTTTCACCGACCGGGCAGCGCGGTTATAAAAGCTGGCATAGGCAGCATTGACTTTTTCCTTTTCGACTTCGACGGTCAATGCAACTTTGTTGGCTTCCAGTTCCTGAACTTGTGTCTTTAACATGTGCGATAACTCCTTGGGGAGAGAATTTCAAAGTACCAGACCTTCTGCAATCCTGTTCCCGGGCAGATCAAGGTGCAAAGTTTACACCAGCCGGGAAGGAGACAGATATGGATTCTCTATTATAAGGTAGTCTGTCTGAAAAGTAAAGATACCGGCCGTGCCTCAAGCACAATATAACCGGTCAAATTTTGCAGTGGCAAAGAATAGAGCCCTCAACAGCCGGAAATACCTGAAGGTCATTCACCAGTTTGAACTTTTTTCCCCTTTCGGGTATGCTGATTCAGGCCAGCTGCAGCGACCTGAAAAGCCGCGTGCAAACGACCATATTTAGGCATTTCGGAGGTTCAGATGTATAACCGTTGCCGCAGACCGTTTGCCACAACAGTGCTGTTGGTTCTGTCGATCGTCGTTCCATGCTGGTCACTGCCGATGGGGGAACCCCAGGCTGCACATTTCACCCGTGAAGCAATCAAAACAATCAATGAGATTCTGCCCTTTGCATCCACAGCATCGGGCAATTCGGTCGAATTTGACCTTAGCGGCAAAACTATCCGGGAAACCGAGATCAAATCGGCCATCGTAACCTTTCAAGGCTTTTCGCCGGCCATGATCAAAAACATGAAGGAAACCGGTTTTTCCGCCTCTGATCTCACCGCCGGCGACAGTATCCAGGTTCAGGGCACTATCAGCGCTGTTGCAATTAACAGTCTGATCAGACGTGAAATCACGCGATTGAAGCCTGGAAATAGAATTCTGGATAAACTGGCGATCACATTTCTCGACAATCAGGTAAAAGTTGAGGGTCTGGTCGACTTCCGGAAAATTCCTGGCAATGTTCTCGCTTTCATGGTCACTGATTTCTCGCCGTTCACTGCAACTCTGAACGTAGAAAACATTGGCAGTCAGATAAGCCTGGACATTGTCGATGCAACGGTAAATGGCCAGCCTATGACTCCGGAACTTCGCACTCAGATACACAGCTGGATGAATCCGGTCTGGGACTTTTCAATTCTTCCGTACCGTGCCGAACTCGACAGTTATGAAATCTCACCGGCCGGCATCACCTTCAGAGGCTCAATATCGAAATGACAAGCAAAGAGGCAGCTGGAGACACAATCAAGCCGCACAGACTTACTATTACATGCAGATCGGCATTTCGATGGCATGTCGGATAAAAAACGATGGCAGGTAATGTTCCGGCTACCGGTGATTTAAGAGCAGCCTCGATCAGCTTCGATCAGTTTGACGAGCTGTTTAGAGAGGAACTCGAGCGCATTCCAGGGCAATTCAAGGAAGGCGTGGCTGAATTTATTCTCGAAGAACGTGAACATCGCCACAGCAAATATATGGCAGGCCTGTACACACTTGGCCACTATATGCCGCGCGGGCATTTCGGCAACCCGGTTGTGGTATTGTATTATGGCTCATTCGTCAAAGCTTTTCCGCATCATAAGATCGAGCATCTGCGCCTCGAGATCGCCCGCACCATAACTCACGAACTGCTCCATCACTGGGAAAACCGCTCTGGGATTGACCTGCTCGGCGACGAAGATCGGCGCCAGCTGGCAATCTGGAAACATAAAACCGGCTATAAAGACGGATCGGCACCTACCGGCAGGAATTATATCGAGGCAGCACTTTTCATTTATCTCCTGTTCATACTGGTTGCAGTTCTGGCACGCTGGATAATGTTGCTGGGATAAAAATTTCCAGACCGAATTGACAACATTTGAGCCCCAATGTACATTGGCGAGGTAATTTTTCTCTCAATTCAGTTAGTAGAAAAGGATTTTCAGATGAAACGTATTTCGGCTTTATTACTCACCGTCGGCATGGCTCTCTGCTTTTTTACTCCGGCTTTTTCTGCTGAAGAGTTCACCTACGAAGAAGGTAAAGTCGATCTGGTCTGCCCAGACGGCTGGAAACATGAAATCAGTGAAGAAGCATTGACAATGGGTTCGCCTGACGGCGCCGTTCAGTTCGTTTTCGAACTTGTAGAAGCCAAAGACCTCGAAAGCGGCCTGGCTGCTGCCAAAAAGGAAATCGATGAAGCAATCGGGCCAACTACTTTCGCCGAACCGGTTGAAGAAAAGCTCAACGGTATGGATGCTGTAACCTTTGAAGGCACCAACGCAGCCAAAGGTCTCGAAGTAATGGTTTCTCTGATCATAACCCCGGCCGAAAACGTTCTCTGCACCTATTATTTTGCCTCAAAGGCCGCTGAAGAGCAGCATGCTGCCGGTATTGCCGAAGTCATCAAAGGAATCCGCCCGGCAACTGCCGCCGCAGCCCCACAGACTCCTGCCGGAGCAGCTGCTTCTGAAGCTGGTGCTGCTGCTGATGAAGCTAATGAAGAATCTGAAGATGCCGGCGAATAACTGACAACAGTTTTAGTCCTGCAGATAATTTCGACCGGGCGACGGCCAGACGGCAGTCGCCCGGTTTTATTTTCCCCAGGCGATAATGCGCCGACAGGATTCAGTAATTATGCATACTTTGCAGCAGTCCTTATGGCTGACATTACTAAACTTGACCGTACTTTTCTTTTATTTGCAGGGTTATGATATACTCTGGGAAAACCCGGCTTCTGGAGGCCTGCATGCCAATCAAGAAAGAACTGCTCGAAATACTTGCCTGCCCTGCCTGCCGCGGCAAAATTGTCTATAATGACGACCAGAACACCCTGGATTGTCTCGCCTGCCGCCGCAGTTACCCGATTCGCGACGAAATACCGGTTATGCTGGTTGAAGAAGCGAAGATACCGGCCAACGTTGCAAAGCGCTGAAATGGCCCGGATATTTGTCAACATCGCGTATCAACGCATGACCCCGGACGGCTTCAAATTTCTGTCTGATCGGCAGCTGCACCCGGAATTTTATTTTTGCGGCGACAGTATCGACACGATTGAACGTCAGAATATTTCTGAATTACGGGGTCTGGTCGAAAGCAGCAGTTTCAGCTCAACTCTGCATGCGCCATTTTATGATCTGAATATTGGCGCTCGTGATCGCAGCATCAGAATTGCCAGTTTAGAACGCCTGATCTGGGCGGTCGAAACTGCAGCCATGCTCAACTCAAAGGTGGTTGTCGTTCACCCGGGTTATGGCGTCGGGCCCGGCGAAATAGAAATATCTCCCTGGCTCACCAGGGCCGGCGGTCTGCTGAAAAAGCTGCTTGAGCATGCTGCCGAGCGAAATATCAAAATAGCCTTTGAAAATATTTTCGACAGCAGACCCGATTACCTGGTCAAGCTGCTCGAACATCTCGATGCACCGCATGCCGGAATCTGCTTCGACGTCGGGCATTTTAATCTTTTCTCGCCGCTGTCGATGCAGGCATGGCTTGACGCGCTCGGTAACCGCATTCTAGAATTTCATCTGCATGACAATGACCGCAGCGCAGACCAGCACAGTGCCATAGGTGACGGCAATATCGATTATCGACCGCTTATCGCCTGGTATAACGCCCGCCCTGCCGAAGATCGCCCGGTACTCACTCTTGAACAGAAAGACCGCGCCCACGTCGTAAAATCAGTGGCTCGCCTGCAAAGCTGGGGCATCTAAAAGAAAAATACCGGCCCGCAGGCCGGTATTTTTTTGATTTTCAGTCGATCATTTTCCGCTCTTGATCAAAGTATTGTAGAGATCGAGATTGGTTTTATAATCGGTATAAGCTTCTTTGGCTGCAGTTGCATCACCCTTCTGAGTCGCTGCCATGTATTTCTGGTAGGCGGCCAGGTAGTTGTTGTAGGCGGTCTGGGAATCTTTAATCGTAGCAGCGGGAGCGGCTGCAGCCGGCTTGGGTTCGGCTTTGGTTACAGTTGCAGTCGCAGGAGTGGAACTGCCGGAATTCAATTTGGCAATGAAATCAGCGGTTGCAGCACTTTCAGCTTTCGCGGCATTCGGATCGATGTCGCTCTGCTTGATAGTAACGTTCTTATTGCCGAAGAGTTTCTGAATACCTTTGACGGCAAGACGGGCAATCAGCCCACCACCGATGACACCCACCGCCAGCATCGGAAAACCCATGCCGATACAGAGAGCACCGCCGGCTACGGCTCCGGCTACGGTTGCAAAGTTTGCAACACTTGAAGTTGTCCAGTTGAGAACCTTCTTACCGACGATATAGCCACCGACAGCGCCAACAGCCATACCAAGCGGGCCGCCGCCGACTGCCATACCCAGAACTCCACCAAAAGCACCGGCTGCGATGGCACCGACATTGACAAAAATCGATTTAGCGGCACCACCGACGCTGCTCAACAGGGAGGCGTGAACGGGTGTAACAGGTGCCACGGCTACCCACAGTGAAAACAGCATCGAGACCAGCAGCATGGTTGAAATGCTCTGTCTCTGGTTATAAGTCATCGTCATCATATAGGTTCCTCCTGACAATACAAGAGCGGTTCGAGTCGAATTATGCTTAGATTATAAGAATCGTCAGGCCGACCCGCAAGAGGTGTACATAGTTATTTTTCGTATTTGTGAATCAAAAAAGCTTCGATTTCTTTGAGCTTCAATACTGCTTCGGGGGTCATCAGATCGCGGTTGAACCTTGAGAGAACCAGTTCGATGCCGTGATCCTGGAGGCCAAGGGTCCAGATGCCGCCTTCGAAGGTGCCAAGGCGCAAAACGTCGGCAGCTTTTACCAGAGCGGTATCGATGCGTTTGACCATACTGGCCGGAACTTTACCAGGAGCAGTGCGACTCTGATCTGAATCAACACCGATTACCATGAAGTTGCCACGCCGGGAAGCCTGAATCAATCCGAGCCCGCTTTTGCCAGAGGCATGGTAGACGACGTCAGCCCCGTCTTTGGCCATGTCAAGCCCCAGAGTCTGAGCTTTATCAGGCATATCGAAGGCTTCGGGGGTAGTGCCCAGGTATCGAGAAATGACTGCAGCTTCAGGTTTCACAAAGCGAACTCCGTTCTTGAACCCACGTTCAAAGCTGGCGATAACCGGCGAGTCCATGCCACCAAGAAAGCCGACTTTGCCGGTTTTGCTGATCATCGCAGCAAAGGCACCGGCATAGAAAGAGCCCTGTTCTTCGTCAAAAAGTATCGAAAGAACGTTCGGCACAGTAACAACCGAGTCGAGAAGCACAAATTTACTATCGGGAAACTCCTGGGCGACCCGGCGCACCGCATCGTTGGCGAAAATGCCAACAGCACAGACAAGATCCATGTTCCGCTCGCAGAAATAGCGCAGAGCCGGTTCTATTGAGCTGATGCTGCCAGGCTCGATGACTTCGACGATGCAGTCCCCTTCTCGACGCAACTGCATGACTCCCTCGTAGGCAGCGTCATTGAAAGATTCATCCCGCAAACCCCCGATCGACAGAACCAGGCCAACGCGCAGCATACCGGCAGAAGCTGGCAGAGAAAGAACAACGAACAGCAGCACCGTTAGAAGCAAGTATTTCCGTTTCACAATTTCCTCCAGATAGCTATATTTTCTGTTCACCAGTCTTCGCTGGTACCGACAAGGGGCTTGGTTTCCAGGATGCCAAGCCGGCGCAGCACTTTTTCGAGAGCCGCCATGACCTCAGGAGAATATTTTCCGCTCTCTCGCTTCATTTCATCGAAACTTTCGTGGTAAGTGCGCTCGATTGCATATGGCCGGTAATGAGTCATGGCATCAAAGGCGTCAGCAACTGCGATAATCAGCGACCCGAAAGGAATTTCTGCAAATTTGAGTCCGCGGGGATAGCCGCTGCCATCGATCGCTTCGTGGTGCCCGAGAACTATTTCGGCAACCATTTCCATGCCGGGTATTTCGCGTATCATGGCTGAGCCAACGAGGGAATGCGATTCGACTCGCCGGCGCTCTTCGGGCGACAGAGGGCCAGCCATTTCGAGCAGTTCGTCAGGCAACCCGACCTTGCCAATATCATGCAGCATCGCGGCAAGTTCAAGGTCGGCAAGTTCACGAGGCGCAAGACCCATTTCGCTGCCAATGGCAACACTCAGATTACGAACGCGATCCCAGTGACCGGTATGTTCACGCGACTGATTTTCGAGAATCTTCATCGTCAGCCCCAGCAGACACTCGAGCCTGACAAAATCGCTCAAAATACGCAGGGATTCCTGCACCTGGGCAGGTAATTCCCAGGTTTCCATTTCAGGGGTGGCTGAGACCGGCGCCCTGACACTTACCAGCCAGCTGGTTCCATTGATCGGAAAAGCCTTCCAGAAACGGCCACCGAATCTGCTGACGCCAGGTTTCGCCAGATCGTCGGGCAAGTCGGTTGGCGGCAGAATGCCGCTGCGATCATGACCACGCCAGATACCGCTCCATGGAAACCACAACTGCAGGTCACTGCCAATACCGGCCATATTCTCGTCAAGCCGTGTCAGGGCCGATTTCCAGATAGCGGTTATGCAGCTCAATTCAAGTGGTTTCATTCTTATCTCCTGCCATCGAGTGGATTGATTAAAATGGCCTGAATGAAATTCAGTATAACAGATTGCCGGGGTAAGGTAAAATTGTTATACTGCCTTAAATCATTCTCTTCCGGGAGCGTCTAATGAGCACAAATTATGAAAATCGCATCGCACTCAACCCTGCTCTGATTGTAGGGCTCGGGGGTACCGGCAAAAAATCACTGATCAATTTTAAAGAAACCTTTCTCAACAGCCCCCAGATAAAAAAGGCCTACGCAATCTCAGGAAAGGGTGAACCGGCGTTGCCTGATTTCATCGATCTTCTCTGCATCGATACCGACATATTCGACGCCAGCCAGCCTGAAGACGACCCCAAGACCGGCTCAAAACTCACCGAAAGCGAATATCATCAGATAAATATTCAGAATGCCGGGCAGATCACCGGCAATCTTGATTCTGAGACCTACAATTATCTCTACGAATGGTTTCCGCAGAAGCTGAAACATCACATTGGTCAGATAAGCCAGGGAGCTCATCAATTCAGATTTACCGGCCGCTTCGGCATCTTCGTCGATATCCAGAAGATTTTCCAGCAGATCAAGGCCAAGATGAGCAAAATCATGGCCCGCAGCAACGTCAATCAGGACGACATCATCGTTCCCCTGACCAACAAACAGGGCCAGATACTCACTCCTGAATTCTACGTCGTCGGTTCACTTTGCGGCGGCTCGGGTGCCGGCATGTTTCTCGACATCGCGTATCTGCTCAAAATGGCTTATTATCAGCTCTCAGGCGGCAAGGGCAAGCCGACCATCGTTGGCATCCAGCTGACTCCAGAGGCTTTCACTCAGATCTCCATCGACCCGAACGTCAATTCTACCGGACGTCTCGAAGGCAACGGCTATGCTTCGCTCGTCGAAACCTTCTATTTCATGAACAAAGAGAAGTTTCCGCCCACCCGCACCGCCAAAGACATCATCAGCCAGGATCGCCGCAACAAGTTCATGGTCAACTACGGCCCGATCGGCAAAAGCAACGATGCGACCACCTACGGTTCAATCAGCGAAGAACCGCCTTTCGATCAATGCTACCTGCTTGGAACCAGCAACCAGGACGACATACCGACCTATTACAGCATCGCATCCGAGCTGATTTTCACCAAACTTGCCACCCAGTTGCGTCAGGCCCAGAATTCAATGCTCGACAACGCTTCACAGATCCTCGGACAGAACAGTTCCGATCTTGAAGGCAAACAGCTCAAATGCTTCAGTTCTGCCGGGTTCAAAAGTTTCTATTACCCGCTCGATGTCATCAGAGACCTCTATACATACAAACTCTCGATGGATGTCACCTACTGGCTCAAGCTCTCGGTAGATCGCATTCTCATCGACAGCATGGTGCAGGAATTCGCTGAAAATAACCCGACAAAGATCGACCTCACTCCTGAAGATCTGTTTGTGATGACCAAAGAAATCATCGACCGCAAGCAATACTGGGACAACCCGATGTTCCACACGCTGCGCACCGTTAACAAACAGAAGGAAGGCGAATCTGCCTCGGCCTTCATTCTTCGCCAGATTGAAGAGATGAACCAGAACCGCGTCAAAAAGGATGAAATCAGGGCCAAAGTCAGGGTCAACTTCGAACAAAATGCCGTTAAAGCAGGCGAACACCTTCTTGAAAAGGTTATCGAGATCATCAATAATCCTGACCTTGGCGCTCACATAGCGATAGACTTTCTCGTCGCCTTCGAAAAATACCTGACCCGCTATCCGCGCGAAATTTTGTCCCGCAAGGTGCAGGAAATCAAGGGCAAACTCGAAAAGGAACAGCGCGAATACCGTGAAATAGCCAACCGGCTCAAGGAAAAGCTCGGCGGCTTTGCCGGGCTTGGCGGCAAGCTCATGGAACTCGGCACCGTTCTGCATATGACCGATATCAACGACGAACGCGACAAACTGCTGAAGGAAGCCAAGGAAGCGGTCGACATGGAATATGAAATGTTCTGTATTTCATGCGCCGAAGACTTTCTCAAATACCTGAACGTACAGTCGCAGTCGATACGCAAACAGGTCGAAGTTTTCTCGACCAAACTGGCGCAGATTTCCAAAGACGGCATGATCGAAAGACAGTATGAACACTGCCTCGAACGTATCAAGCCCTACTCGAAGGTTCAGGATTTTATCAGAACCTATATTTTTGAAGATCGCGATATCGAGCCATTCTACAAATACCTGCTCGGCGACCTTTCCAACAATGACATCGAAGGCGACTTCCTCGTCAAAATCAACCTCAAGGAAAACTGGGAAAAATTCACCAACCCCGAAGGCAACTCGCTCGAAAAGGAAATTGTCAAATACTGTCGCGGCATTATCGAGCGCCGTTTGTTCGGCGGCATCGAAGATTTCATCCACTGGAAGGACTCAGTACGCAAAGGCTTCAAGAAAAGCCTGGTTGAAAGCATGATGAATCAGTCGACACCGCTGATAACCATGAACGACCGTGGCAACAACCAACCCCAGCGCATGAACATCGTTACCCTCGGCATTGCCGACGAAAACAGCAAGCTTTCTGAAGAAATCAAAGATGCGCTGCGCAAAGGCGACATCGGGGTAACCGTGGCCCCAACCCGAAACCCCTATGAAATAAGTCTTCTGCAGACCCTGCACGGCATCGCTCCCTACAATATCAGCGCCATCACCCAATGGCACAACCTCTACCGCCAGAATACCGCAAAAATCAACTGCCATGCGCTTCTGACCAATGATGCCTACCCGGTTCTCTGGTCAAGCTACGGCCTGATTCCGGCCAAAAAGCTCGAAGAACATTACATGGTCTACCTGCTGCTGCGCTATGAACTTATCGCCGATACAGTTCAGGGCAAGTATGGCATCGAATATAACAACGAGCTGGTTCAGTATGAACTCTGGTATCAGCAGGACAAGCCACAACCAATTGGCCGCACCATCACCCAGTTGTTCGACTATCTAAAAAACAACACCATGGGCATATACCTGATTAGAAGCGTCTACAACGAATACTGGAAATCATTGCCGTTCCCGAAGCAGCGTGAAATCGTCAGCAAATATCTGCCGATCATGACCGA
>CAZPCO010000074.1:0-10764 GCA_964585025.1 uncultured bacterium
GGTGCCTCCGGAATAGCATTGACGGGCTTTTTATCTGCCCTGTCCTTACTATCGTCACATCGAGGCAATCGCCTTAACATCAAGTGATGAACGAACCCGTGTCTTTATGGCTCGGTGGTGAAGGAGAAATCGCGAGACCATGTCCGCGTAGAATCAAGGTTGTAGCGGCTGGCAACCACTCTAAAATGGTAGGTGGTTCCCGGCTGCAGATCGTATAACTGCATGCGATGGCGTTTTTTCAGATCGGTGGTTGCATAACTCGAATAGCCATAGAGTTCGTTGATGCCGTATTCGACATAGCCATCAGCTTCTATGCTGGTTTCCCACTCGATCACCACCGAAGTCTGATAAACAAGAGGCACAGCAACCGAAACGACCTGGGGCATCGGCACCATATCGGTGTCCAAAACTGTAACCGTCAGGTTATTTTCGATAGCTACATCCTTCCTGATCAATGACAACGTTCCATCAGCCGATTGCAGCATCAGCTGATAGATGCCCTGTGCCAGACGGGCTGTGAAGTGTCCCTCGGCATCGACGGGAATCTGCACCATGTTTTCGCCACATACTGCAACCAGTCTGGAATTTTCTGCAATCGACAAAGTGCCGGCCAGAATACCGGTATCGCCTTCGCGACTGCTGTTGTTGAGACAGCCGGGCAGAAAAGCTATCGAAAAAATAGCTGCCATAACCCAGAGATCTATGCGTGATTGTTTTCGCAACATCAGAACTGCTCTCCTGCCACTTTAAGAGTCACGGTGGTCGCAACCAGCTCACCATAACCGTTCTTGTAAAATTTTACGTCATACTTGCCCGGGGCAAGCCCGTAAATGACATATTCACCCATTGAGTCGCTGGTAGTGCTGTGCTTTGTACCGACAATACTGACATTGACTCCGGAAAGGGGCTGACCGGTGCGCTCATCGCAGACACGCCCGCGCAAAATGCCCTGCCGTAGATCTACTGCGACCTTCAAACGATTGAAAAACAGCCCGGCAACTTTTGCCAGGAGCTTGAGCCTGTCATCTTCGATCTTCAGGGTGAGAATATCGCTGCCCCGGTCTTCGTATCTGAAATTCCAGTTGCTGGTGAGTGCCGACAACCGGTAATTCACGCTGACCAGAAGCATGCCGTCCTTCTGTTCGAATCTGAACGGATGCAGAGAAAGCCTGACATCGCGATAGCGACGCAACGTATCGTCAGCCATCCGGTTGAAATCGAACCAGGTATTACCCTGCCAGTCACGGTAATCGCGGGAAATTGCCGTTCGCAGCCAACTCTGATCACGACGGGCGAAAGCATCCGACATCTCGCGGCAGAATCGCCGTGCCTGATCTTCAACTGCCCGCCGACTATGGAAGGTAAAGCCGGCGCTGAATATCCGCAATCGCCTTTCCTGGGAATCAACCTGATGAACGGTGACATTGAACTCAGGAAACGACGGCACGGCAAAATTGACTTCGAAACAGTCGTTTCGACCTTCTCTGAAAGCATAAACCAGATCTTTGCCGAGTGAAAGTTCGAATCGATGCGAAGGCCCCGGATAAGGGGTAATCTTGATCTGCAGCAGAATTGATTCTGGCAGACGGCCATCCGGGGATGCCAGCACATGCAGACCGTTTTCCTGTGCAAGATTGCTGACAAATTCTCCATTGATCTTGACTGAATCTACCTTGAAGGGCACTTCACTTGAATTTTCGCGATGCAGGCGGTCAAAGTGCTGCAGCCAGGTCGCGAAACGTCTGAAAGATTCGTATTCACTCTTCGGATCGAACATTGCCAGAGGCCGATCTTTGCCGTCGGCATCGATCATGAGATAATAGGATTCGGGAATCAGATTACTCTCGATGCTGCCGTTCAGTCTGAAAGCGGCCTGCCCCCGCAACGATCTAACCACTTCGCTGTTTTCAGCGCTGACGATACTGCCTTCCCCATGAGCAACCATCAGCGTTCCATGCCGGCCTACCGTTTCTACCGCACTCGATTCGCGGGCGGCAATCATCAGTTCGGCACTATGAAGCTGCAGAGAGACTTCGATCGGTGCCCCTGGCTGCAGTGAAACCCTCAGAGCCGATTCGGGCTTAATGAGAATCAGGTTGCCAGGGCCCCAGGAGAGAATCATGTAGCCGTTAGCTGCGGTGCGCAGACCGTAAGCATCGCCAATGCTCTGATTGAGAGCAACGCGGTGCCAGGTGCGTTCGCCGGGTTTGCAGAAATAAGCCGGCCCATCACACATCATCACCATCAGCTGACCGGAAACGAAACTGTGACCAGGCTGCAGCGCTGGCCTGACTGAGCGTGCAGCCGCCATAACCTCATGGCTGCAGCTAAACAGCAGACCGGCAAAAACCAGCATTATCGCAATTGTTTTTTTCATCAGAAGGCCTTTAAGAAGCGCAGTTTAGCGGTATAATCATCAAAACTGCCGGTATCGTTGTCGAATTCTCCGTGATTTCCTTCTAGATCCAGAACCAGACGAGCCGTCGGACTATATTCACGGGTGAGAGACAAATTCAGCCGATCGTGTTTCGAACTGATGGTAAGCGGATCGACTTCTTCGCGCTGATAATCGACGCTCAACAGTACGTTTTCATGAAAACGTGAACTGCCGCCAAAGCCAAACCATGAGGTTTCATCGATGCCGCCGGCTCTTTTATAACTCAGTTTTTCACGCCCCCATGACCCATAAACACGGTTCAGCTTGTCGAACTCCCAGGTCAGAGTGAAGTCGAAACGCTGAATGTCGCGGTCGTTGAGAACATCTATATCGTCCTTGTCGGTTGTCTGGCTCAGCCCGGCAAAATAGAGCATCTGCCCGGCTCGATGATTGAATTCTACCCAGAGCAGATCCTTGTAACGATCCATAAAACCAGAGTTCTCGGAATATTCATGCAATGGCTGATAGAAGAAGTCGATGCGCATATCACGATAATAGTCACTGGGTCTGACCGTAACCTGCATCTCCGGCTGTTCTCGAATAATCGTCGAACGCTGATAATTGGCCAGGTTGTCGCGGGCAATGCGTTGCCCGAGCCTGGTACTGACATAGCGGTTCAGCTCGTAATAAAACCTGGCAAAATATGCCCGTTCATCGCGTGGAGACTGGCCCAGAGGTGTGAGAAATGCCGTATCGGCCTGCTCCAGGCCGGCTTCAAACTTGAAGTTTTCGCGTTCATAACTTGATTTAACCTTGTAGGCATCGCCCTTCTGTTCACCCTGCTCATCGCGTTTGTCAAAATCGGTATCGCTCTGGGCAATCTCTGCATCGAGATAAATGTTTTCGGTCGGCTTCATCCGCATATCCAGAGAATAAACGCGATTGGCAAGAGTCGGCAACTCCTGGCTGGAAGCGGCGTTGTCACGCTCATCTTCGGTTCCGGCAACGTTGAAGCCGATTCTGAATGCTTCGTCGCGGGCGTGCTCGATTCTGAACCCACCCACATAGCGAGGATTCTTCAGGTCATCCTTTTCGAGAGCATAATAGCCGCCGAAACCGCTGACCCTTGTATAATCGAATTCTTGTCGTCCCCATATCCCAAGCATGCTCTGGGTCATCGTGTAATCCGACATTTCGGGAAACGCATGCCCGAGCACCAGCCTTGATCGTTCGGTGCGCGAATCAACCGTCAACTGATTCAAAGTAAAACCGTCGCGATAAGGACGCCGATCGTTGGTATAGGTGGTGTCAACGTTAACAGCAAGCGAATCCCCGTTTTGTCTTGTTGAAAACAGTTCGTAACGGTAGTTGGCTTCGTAAAATTCTCCCTGATCGCGCGCTGAAAGCTCCTTATCACCGTTCACCCTCGTAAAATACATGCCGGTGTCGGTATAGAGATTCGAGCTGAACAGGCGTTCCTCGTCCCATTCGTTGATATCGTAATGATCTGGCTTTCGGCGGTCGAGCACCGGAATGCTCATGGCGGGTGCCGGCGGCCGTTGCTCTGAAGCCGGAACGAAATATTCGCGATGCTTGTCACCCATCGCCGAAAAACGCGGGTCGAGAGCCGTCTGCACATCATAACCACCGGCTGCCGGTGAGCGGTCATTGACTATTATGCCCTGCGGCCTGGCTGCTACCGGAGGCTTCAGTTCAGGAATCGCCAGCGGATTGAAAAATTCACGATCGTAACTGGTCGCCGGAAACTTTACGGCGCGTTCTTCGCTGTCAGACGGGTTTTCATCTGCAGAGTCCCTGGTAACGGCAGTGAAACCGTTACAGAAAAAAAACAGCAAAACCGCCAGAACGGATAAGGTCTTTCTGGCGGTTTTGTTCATGTTTGCTGCGCTTTCATCGAGGACGGTAGAAAAATTCTATCTGAGGAAGGTAAGAGGATTCTGGGGTTTTCCGTTTTTTCTGACTTCGAAATGCAGATGGTTGCCAGTGGCGACGCCGGTAGCGCCGACGCGGGCGACCAGAGCACCGGCTTTGACCGATTGTCCCTTTTTCACCAGAATTGAACTGCAGTGAGCATATCTGGTTGAAAATCCACCGTTATGGCTGATTATTACCAGGTTACCGTAACCGGGGCGGCGGCCGGCATAAATTACCTTACCGGCAGCGGCTGCGGCAATCGGCGACCCCTTGGGGGCGGCGATATCGATACCGGCATGAAACAGTCGTTTGCGATACACCGGATGATTTCTCCAGCCATATTTGTCAGAGAGACGGCCCCTTACCGGCATTCTCCAGCTGGCGCGGGTAACTTCCGAACGTCCCTGCACAACTTTGTAGTCTTTGACTTCATCGCTTGAATTGTTTACCGAAGCTCTGGCAGAGGGAACCTTGATCGTCTGACCGGCCATGACCACGGTATGTTTCAGACCGTTTGCCGCAACGATTGCACCGATAGTAGTGCGGTATTTTCTTGCGATCAACGAAAGCGATTCACCGTTCTTTACAGTATGATCGACAGTGTTGCAGGCGGTTTTGATCTCAGGCTTCTTTTCGTCGGCTTTGATTACGCGATAGAGTTTCTTGTCAGGATTGATTTTGATTTCCTGGCCTACTTTCAGAAAAGTATTCCTGAGGTTATTGTCTTCCTGAAGCTGTACTACAGTGGTATTGAAGCGCTGGGCGATCTTCATCAGGCTGTCGCCCTTGTCGACTGTATAAACGACTTCCCGGGTGGCGGCCGGAGCGATCGTCACTGATGGGGCTGCTGCAGCTGCGACAGGGGCGGCGGCAACTTTTTCGACCACCATGGGGGGCTGAGTCAAAAGTTCTTTGCCGGCAAATTCGATCTTCGGTTTGGCAGCCGGAGCTATAGCCATCTGCACTTTCTCGAGTTTTACAATCTCGAGCTTCTTGTCAGGAACGATAGTGGCCTTCGCTTCGCGCACCAGTTCAAGCTTTTTGCTGACTTCGGTCATGTCACCGGCAGTTTTTACAATTGCTACGGCCGGTTTGTTCTCGACAACCGGAATTTTGATGCGCTGGTCAGCTACCAGCATATGAGTCTTGAGATTATTAGATTCGACGATATCCTTGAGCTGCACTCTGAAGCGACTAGCGATTCTGGTGAGAGAATCACCCTTTTTAACGGTGTAAAACAGATCCTGAGATGGCATCGGCACTCTGATCGTCTGACCGGCCATGATTGAATGGCGGTCGTCGAGACGGTTATAACGTTTGATTGCATCGGTTTCAGAGCCGAAAAGCATAGCAATATTCGAAAGCGAATCACCCGGCTGAACCGAGTATTCAACGAACTTGCTGAAATTGTCCTTTTCATTGGCGGCAGCTACGAATTCAGCAGAAACGGTCTGGATGGGGTTATTGCTTCTAACAGCCTGTGTGGAATTTTTTCTGCTGTTGAGTTTAACCGGAAGAACCGCGCAGCTGGCATCAGCCATGCGAAAGCTCTGAATAAACGGGTTATTCTGGAAAGGGCTTTCGATAGCAAAGGCAACTTCGCTCTCGCGATTGATGAATCTGTCGATCGCAATAGCCGAAGTTTCCAGAGCTACAATCGCCAGAAGGATCAGCACTGAGTAATGTCTTGCTCTAAGATTATTCCACACGTCGCGCTCCTTGCAGTTTCCCTGTCGGAAACCATCCGTTTTAATCTTGGAACCCATCCATGAATTCCTTTAATTGATGCCGTAGTTAAGCAATCGGCAAAATTTCGGCGACTGTTTAGTTTTTTGAAAAAAAAAGTTCATTGCGAAGCCAAGATATGCTAATGTGCTGATAATCAACTGAACCCGGAGATGGAATCTGTGACCAAAAGACCACCCGAATTGACCTGGCAGGACAAAGCCATTCTTGTAGCCATACCACTTGTTGTTTTCACCATATTCATTCTCGCCAATTATTTCAGTCAGGACCTTACCGTTGCTGATGCCTTTGAGCAGCAGCTTCCCGAAACCGAAGTACGAGATGGTGGCAACATCATTCAGGTTTATCCTTTAACTGCGACCGACACGGTGAGCTGCCGCCTGAAAAGCCGCGACAACCGCGTCGAATATGATTTCAACTACCTGGTCACCGGCTCTGAAACCTTGAAATTCGAAGTCGGCCGTCTGTTGCAGTTCTACGGGAAATACAAGTTCGATGCCCGTGGCGGTTCTGTTACCACTCCCTATAAAGGAAAAAGCGGTCGCCTGAACGGCTGGGCCATTTATGAAAACCACCGTTACTCACCGAAAGAAGAAGCTGACGGCGGCGGCCTGTAAACCTCTCAAGGTGCCCCGACGATTTCCAGAGTAACCTCGGCAAGCCCCGCAGTTTTCATGCCAAGCTCATCGGCTGCCTTTTCCGACAGGTCGATGATGCGTTCGGTCTTAGTGGGCCCGCGATCGTTGATACGCACCGTAACCTGCCTGCCGTTACCCAGATTGGTCACCTCGACCCAGGTATCGAAAGCCAGTTCGCGATGCGCGGCAGTCAGGGCATTGCGATCGAAAAGTTCGCCGGAAGCCGTAGGTCGACCCTGGTATTCTGCTCCATACCACGAGGCCGTTCCCTTCTGATAGTAACCCAGCCCGGGGTCTGTGCCGGTATTACTGCTGCCGCCTGTCTGACAACCGGTCAGAAATAGTGCCATACCGATGAGAACTGCTAGTTTAAAAGGTTTTCTACTCATGATGGCAGAATTTTCGGCAGCCTTCGACAAATTTTGAACGATAAATAACTTGTGCAAAGTCAGGTATGTGATATCTTCATTGTTGGTGAATTGCAGGAGAGGTTTCATTGGGATCGCACGCTATGAACTGCCTGAATCAATCTTTCATTGCGGAGAACAAAAGCGACGTGGCAATCTCACCTGTGAAGTAATAGTATCAGGGTTCAGAGGTGAAACAACGGCATGCCTGATGAAAAGAGCAAGATCAGTTTTCAGAAAGCCTGGCACATTCAGGTGCCCGGGCTCAAACTGCTTGACTTTGCCAGCGATCATCACAGTTTTGTCGCCTGCGACCGCGATTCGGTTCTCAGACTCTTCAACAGCCAGGGCCAGGAATTATGGCATCGCAATGCCGGTCAGGAACTGATCGCCGTTTCACTTGCCGACACTCTCGAAGTTCTTGCCATCGACAGCGAGAAACATTCAATGCTCTTTGGGCCGGAAGGCGCAACTCTGTGGCGCAAACGGCCTTTTCCCGCAATTGCCGGCAAAATCAGCGCCTCTGGCGATTCTTTTGCCTTTGTAACTTCTGACCCCGCCATAATCGGTGCCGATCGCAGCCTGCGGGTTAAATGGGCATACCGCAACCTGATGAAACGGCCGGCCGCCATCGCCATCTCAGCACTGGGGCAGACATCCGCCTTTCCCTGCTGCGACGACCGCGGTGAAGGCCTCTCGGCAGTCAGCCATCTCGGAAAACCATTCGATGCCTTCATGGGCATCGGCGTCATCATCGATCTCGAGCTGAACGAAGATGGGCAGATCGTCCTTGCCGTTTCCGAAAACGGCCAGACCTACTGCCTGAATCTCGTCAAAGGTTGCGGCATCTGGAAAGGCAACCCCGGCCAGAAATCCACCGGGGTTTCGTTCGCTTCGAAAACCGGAGAATCTCTTGTCTATTCAGCTGCCGGACAGATCATGAAACTGAACCCGACAGGCGAACCTCTCTGGGAGCATTGGTTTCCCGACCGTCTGCTCAAAGTCTCGATCACCGCAGACGGCAGCGGCATTTTTTACGCGACTGAGCGCGGCGAAATCGGCCTGCTGACTCAAGCCGACCGCAGACAGAAAAACCGCATGACCTTCAGAGAAATCCCCATAAAACCACTTGAAGCAGGAGAATCCGGGGCTTTCCGCAAGATATGGGCAAAGGAGCTTCCAGGCGGCGGCAATGGCCACCACTCTGAAATCTGCTCCTGGACCGGCCAGGATGGAGTTGAATACAGCCTCATCTGGGATGGCGCCGAACGCCTGCTCTGCCTGAACGATATCGGCGAAGAAATCTGGCAGGAACGCCTTATCGACACTGACATCATTTCCATGCATGCTTCATCACAGGCCGACATGGCCATTATTGTATCCAGCAGCGGCGTAACCGGCTATGATCTTTCCGGCAGCGAAATTTTCAGATTCTTCGGGCAATTCTGCGGCGCACATGTTTTTGATGATGGCGCGATGCTGCTGCTCGATACCGCACAGAACTGCCGATATTACCAGGCATTCGATCATTTTTCCCACCAGCTCGAGATCAACGGCCCAGCCCTGCAGGTAATTCCATGCGGCGAACAGGCGGTAATCAGAAGCGACACCGGCTTCCTGCTGATCGACAGTGCCGGCAATGTCAGCGCTGAGAAAACATTCGATTCGACAATAAGCTTTCTGACCGTTTCTTTCGATAACCAGTTCATTGTATGCGGCACAGAAAGCGGTCTGGTAAGCATCTTCGACGCTACCCCGGATACGGTTTTTGCTTATCGGCTCAGCGGCTGCATCATTTCTGCCGCCTATAACCGTGACCAGGAAACGATTTTCGTCGGAACCGCTGACGAAAAAATTTTTATCCTCCAGCGACGCACCGGTCAGATGATGCAAACCACTCTTACTGGCCGGCCATTGATTATCATGGCACACGAAATCGGTGCAGTGATCGGCACCGACCTTGACCAGCTGGGCCTCATCAACACCGCAGGGCAGGTTCTCGCCCGTTACACCCTGCCCTTCACGCTCAGAAGGCTGCTGCCAAGTCACCGCCGTTTGTGCATGATGATTCTTGCCGATGAATCAATCGGTTGCATTGCAGCCGTCGAAAGCAACAGTTCACCAGCGGGGCAGCAGAATGACTCTTAAACCGAAATTGACTCAACCCGACCCCCAGGACTGGCAGATGCTGGAACAGATTGCCGAAATAGATCGTCAGGCTTTCGGTGAAGATGGCATCTCGGTCTTCAACCTTTCTCAGTTCGCACGTTGTGGTGCGGTTTATTGCCTGGCTCTCGGCCCTTTCGTCGTCGCTGAGGCAGTATTGCTCAGAAAATTTCAGGACAGTGGCGCTGTGGTTTTTGGCTTCGCCGTAGAAAAATCGCATCAGCAACGGGGTTATGGCACCGCACTGATTGGCGAACTCGCCAGAACCGCAGCCGAATCAGGAATCTCATACCTTGAGCTGACCATGAATCCTGAAAATAGTGCTGCCCAGCACCTGTACATAAAAAGGGCCGGTTTCAGAAAAGTCTCCGAACTGGCTTTGCACCCACACAAACGTGAGCCGCGCTGGCTGGTGCGATTTGACCTTGGCAAATAGCTCCTGAGGCTGGTATAATTATTTATGGTCTTCATCGATTTCTGCTTCAGAAATGATGTCTGACTGGCCTGATACCGAGCCTGCAGGGAGTTTCAGTTATGATGTTCACTCGAAACTGGTCAATGGTTCTCGCGACAGTCTGTGCCGTTATGTTGAGCGCCACCTTGTTTGCCGACCCTGGTGCTGAAGTTGCCAATGGCGTCATGATTCAGGGCTTTGGCTGGAACAGTCAGGCGCGCGGTACACCCAGCAAATGGTACAGGCTCATTGAAAGCCGTGCAGAAACTCTCAAACAGCTGGGTGTCGACTTCATCTGGTTTCCGCCGGTATCACGTTCGGTAAGCCCTCAGGGATATCTTCCCGGTGACTATTATGACCTCGGCAGCAAAGATTCCCCGACTTTTTATGGCGACCAGGAACAGCTCGAATCAGCGCTCAAAACGCTTAACGCCAACGGAATAGCTCCGATTGCCGATATCGTCGTCAACCACCGCTGTGCCGGCAAGCAAGACAACAACGGCATCTGGAACATCTACCACTTCCCCTCCGGCAAAGCAAAATGGGAACAATGGGCCGTCTGCAGGGGCTCGTTCGGCGGCACCGGCAACCCCGATTCCGGTGAAGGCTATCATGCAGCTCCCGATATCGACCACAGCAACGAAAAGGTTCGCGAAGACATCGCCGAATGGATGAACTGGCTCAAAGACCTTGGTTTCAAAGCCTGGCGCTACGACTACTCCAAGGGTTACGCTTCAAAATACGCCGGTTTCTATGATGCAAAGACCTCACCGCTTTTCTCGGTCGGCGAAGTCTGGACCAACATGGACTACCAGGGCTCATATATGAAACCCGACCAGAATGGTCATCGCCAGATACTCTGCTCCTGGCTTGACGGCAACCCCAGCAAAGTTTCCTGCCTGTTCGACTTCACCACCAAGGGTATTCTGCAGGCTGCTGTGAACGGTGAATACTGGCGCCTCAAAGACTCCGAAGGCAAACCCTCAGGCCTCATCGGCTGGTGGCCGACCCGCGCCGTCACTTTCCTCGACAATCACGATA
>CAZPCO010000075.1:0-484 GCA_964585025.1 uncultured bacterium
AAAGCCTTCACAGCCATCGCGGTACATTTCCGACATGCCGCCGGTAGCTGGAACGACCGGCGCCACACCCGAAGCCATGGCTTCAAGAACTACGTAGGCATAAGCCTCGCGTGAAGTCACGGCAAAAGCGAAAAAGTCGAGGGCTGCGTAAACAGTTTCAATATCATTGCGAAATTCGAGTAAATGAAAACGCTTTTCAACACCTAGTTCGGCAGCGACACGACGCAGATGGTCAGCATAGCCTGGCTGATATTCGCGACCCACATAGAGAAGATGCACATTTTTCCTGGTCTGCCCAGGACAGTTCGGCTCATAGAGCGCCCGCAGCAGAATTTCTGAGCCTTTCTCAGGGTGAATTCTGCCCGAAGAGCCAACAAGAATGTCACTGGGACCAATGCCGAGTGATTCACGCAAAGCTGTGCGTCTTGCAGCATCGGGCCTGTATCTTTCGATATCGACGCCGCTTTTGATACATACAACCTTG
>CAZPCO010000075.1:494-10758 GCA_964585025.1 uncultured bacterium
CACAATTTTGTCGCGAACGTAATCGGCATTTGGCACGACGGCACTCATCTGGCCAAACATGAGGCGATGCAGCGGATCTTTTCGCCAATGACTGCCAACACCGATGCGATAAAAAAGAAACAGCTTCGGATGTCGACGGGACAACAATCTGGCAAAATGTAACGGATACATCATCTGGGTTCTGAATGCCACGACGGCACAGGGGTCCAGCTGTTGCAACATCGAATAACAGGCAGGATAACTGTTGAAATTATACTTAACTGAAGCAGGAAAGGGCCAAAGCTCAAGTTGACGCGCCCGGCACTGTCTGTCGATCAACGAATCAGCGGGGGCCGCGACTCTGACTGGATAACCACGGTTTTGCAGATCCTGGGCAAAACGTAACCCAAAGAGTTCAAGCCCTGAACAACTGTCATAGGGCAAAAGCATCACAACCGGCTTCTCATTCATATCAGGAGCCATCCTCACTCACGGATTTTCCCTCATATTACCGGTCGGTTTCTGAATCCGCAAGATAATTTGAATCGCAAAAGGCAGGAGCATGAGCCGATTCAGGGTCTAAGAAACCTTGCAAGGGAGAAAGAATGCTGCAAACCGGCGCGGCGGGCAGTCGCCAGCGAGGGGGCATTGTCGGAAGCTACGACATAAATGAGGCGGTAACCACGTTGATGAATTTCTTCGCTGGCCTTGCGCAGCAGAACCGGGGCGAGACCGCGGCCACGGCAGGTCGGTTTCAATTCAATGTAAACTTCCGCAAAGTTGCGACTCTGACGGATGATTTTAACGTAACCTTGAACTTTGCCTTCGTTCAGAAGAAACACCGTCGAAGAAACGGCCCCAGTTGTGCCCTGCAGGCATTCTGAACCCGGTTGACCGGGCATTTTTATCGCCAGAGTGAAGCCATCCGGCAGCTTGAAAAGATTGGAGTCAGAAGAATGAAATGAATTCGAGCTGATGAAAGTCAGCATATCAGGTTGTCGCGTCAGACTACCATCAAAAAGTGATGCATGCTCTGCAGGCACCAGAAGACTGGTTTCGACATCAGGCAGCAACCCAATGTGCTTTGCGGCTCCCGCTGGATCGCCGACAAGGCGAGCTAGGTTCCAGTCGCCACTGGCAGGTTCAGCAGCCATGAAAAGCCAGCCGCCAGTTTGCCATGCTTCTGCGGGAAAAATACTAACCTGTGACGGCTGTCGTTCGAGGCGGTCTATTTCGTCGACATACAGTTGCTCATGCTGATAGAGATAATCGGCAAGCGAAATCGCAAACATCATCGACGCTTCTTTTGTGAATGAGAAGGTCGCCGGGCATCCCGTTTTTCTGATTTATTGTTTGTGCCGGTAGAACGCTGAATCTGATTGCGCCCCTGCATTCGTTCGGTTTGCGTTTTGGCAACCCTGATCTTGTTTCCGTGCTGGTCAAGACCGGTGTAAAACATTGCGGTGCCCATGCTGCCAGGGGTTGGGGTAAATTCCTGCAGCTGCTCATGAACCAGATGCAGCTCATTGATTACCTTGACCAGCATCTGATCGGCAGCCTGGTCACTGCCTGGGAATGCAGTCATCAGATATGGCACCAGAAAGAGTTTTTTGCCGGCGCGCTCGCATGAGGCGTAGAACCGGCGCGCAAAAGTAGAAAAATCAGCATTTTCGCCTTTGCGCATCAAACCGAGAATCTTCTTGTCAAAATGCTCAGGGGCCACCTTAAGCTGGCCCGAGATATGGTTGAAAATGATGTATTCGAACAGATCCCATTCTTCTGGCCTGATGAGATCATAGCGCAAGCCCGAACCGAGAAACACCCGCCTGACGCCAGGCACAGCCGATGCTGCCTGCAAAAGTTCCGCCAGCGGCCGGAGAGTGTTCATGACGTTGCGGCAGACTGCCGGATGCGTGCACATATTGCGTTCACAACCACCAATACGGCATTCCCAACCATACATATTGACCGCCGGCCCGCCGATATCGGGGACAATGCCCTTGAAATCAGGATGGGAAGCGAAAGATGCGAGTTCAGTAAGAATACTTGCCTGCGAACGAGATCTGATCGTGCGCCCCTGATGAAGCGACAGAGCACAGAAGCTGCAGGCTCCAAGGCAACCACGGTGTGATTGCACAGAAAACTGCACCGGTTCCAGCCCCGGAACGGGATTTTCGTAGATCGGATGGCTGCGGCGATTGAACTGAAGTTGCCCCATGATGGTCGTTTCAGCCAGGTAATCGGCAGCTGCCGGCGGGAAGCAGATAATATCACCTTTTGGGTGCTGCTGAATAAGAGTTTTGCCGCCCGGCCGCACTGAAACATCGGTAATGCGCGTCAGATTCATGAAGGCTTCAAGATTCTGGCGGCACTCTTCGACAGATGGCAGCAGCAAAAAGTCTTCTCGCAGCCATTCACGCCAGCTGTCATGTTTCACTCTGACGGCAGTCTGCGGAATCATCGGCACAGTGGGCTGCCGGCCGGCTTTATACCAGGCCACCACCTTCTCGATAACCGGTTCAGCCATACCATAAACAAGCAGATCAGCCGGGCAGTCAACCAGCACCGGGTCGCGCAGACGGTCTTCCCAGAAATCGTAATGGGCAAAGCGCCGAAGCGAAGCTTCGATGCCACCGATTACCAGCCCAGAATCCTTATAGAGCTGGCGAATCTTCTGAACGTAAATCTGCAAAGCCCGTTTTGGCCGAAGACCAGGCTCACCATCAGGAGAAAGGCGATCCCGCCCACGCGGCATCCGGCTGGCAGTATAGTTGGCAACCATGCTGTCCATGGCACCTGGAACGATGGCAAAAAATAGTTCCGGCCGGCCCCATGCCTGAAAGTCTGCGTCGCTGTTCCAGTCTGGTTGTGCAATCACGGCCACCCTCAAGCCCAATCGTTGCAGAAGTCTGGTGATTACCGCAACCGGAAAAGCCGGGTGATCGACATAGGCGTCGCCGGAGACGATGATGACATCGAAACTGCTGCCGTTGACTCGCTCAGGCGAATATTTTTTGCCTCTGAAAGCCAGGGCTGGGTATGAGAACCAGGGCAAGCTGTGCCTCCGAAATTTTTACCAGGTGGTGGGTGGAACAAGAATCTGGATACAGGAAAACCTCGCCTTGTCGACCAGATACAGGGGCGGCACCAGATATTTGCCATTCAGCACTATTGCAGATGATGAACCGCCGTCGAGGAAAATAGCATCCTGAACCTGTGAGAACACCGGTTCTTTAACAAAAGTGCGGGCAACCATATGAAAATTGAAGCCGTTTTCAAAAACCAGAAAGTAGAGATTGCGATCGACATCCTGCGCCACAACTGTCTTGCAGCTGGCCTGGTCTTCCTTGCGAAACCTGAAGCGCTGACGTTCGTATGCTTCCATATGCACGTCTTCACGATTGCGCAGTATCCAGCCGCCGCCGCCAAGAAGATTGTCGATCACCGAGTCGAAAACGATCGATCGATTGAACCAGGCATCACTGCGTTTATAAGGGTCGAAAAGTTCCTGAGCCTTTAGGCTGGTTTCGCCGAGATACCAGAATTGCCTTTTCTTTGCACCCCTGAATGATGAAATAAAGCAGCGCGACAATTTGCCTGGAATCTGCACAATACCGGGAGGCAGCATCGTATCGGAAATCACCTGACCGAGAATGCCTCTTGGCGAGTAGAATGCCCCATTGATCGAGGCCACCAGAATATCGACAGCGCCAGTTTCCTCTGCTTCTTTCCGACATTTTTTATAGGTTTCGAGCAGCCCCTCATCGCCAGTCCAGGTATGGACGCGAATTATCAGCTTGCCCTGCTTGATTTTGATGCCGCGAAAACCTTTGCCTTCGATAATATCAAGACCATCTGGCAATCTGCCGAATTCAGAGGCCGGCAATTTGACAGATAACTGGCTCATTATGTTCCTGACCTCACCCTTGAGGCCAGCCTGCAGATCGATGGCAGAGCATGCTGTCGCGCCGATAACCAGAACAGCAACGACAATCAGTGTTTTAAAGTTTATATGCATACGCAGAACCTGTTATTGAAATACCTCAGCAAGGTCGGATACGTCAACGGCAAAATAGGTATTCGTTTCGTCAGAACCATTTTGTGAAGCAAAACCAACCCGCAGAATTATGGGAATGCGCTTCAACAAAAGCAGCTGGGTGCGAATCTCAATACCATTGTCAGAATACCAGCGGAACCTGCCCTGATTGTTGACATCACCGGTTTCCCAGAATAGCTCTGCCACCATGAATTCGTTGTAAATAAAGCTGAGAAATCTCGGAAACTTAACATCGATGGGCTTGCCAAGATGCAAAGAGAAGGCGCGCAATCGATCGCCAGATTTGAAGGCCGAATCAAAACCACGCATAAAATCGTTGCCGCCAAGACTTAGATCGTCCGGGCGCCTGATGCCGTTTTCCTTGTCGTCTTCGGCAATCCAGGTGCGGGCGGTCAGAACCATATCCCGGAAAGGAATGAATTCAGACCAGCGCAGAGAAGTACTGTCATAATTCATTTCGCCGTCAAGGAACTCGTTACCGCGTTTGTAACTGGCGGTGATCTCACGTCCCTTTCTCGGAAAGACTTTCCAGTATGGTTCTGAACGAATGGCACGATGTCTGATGCGGCCATAAAACGAATGATCGCGCCCGACGGTCGGGAAAGGCCCTTTGCTGTCTTCGGGAATCTCGGCAATCTGGCGATGAGTCAGATCCATGCCGAGTGAAAGAGTTGTGGAAAGATTCAGAGGATATTCAATATCAAGAATCTTTGCGCGGCTTCTTTCGAAATAATCCTCGCTGAGATAGCTCTTCTCGCGGGTATGATCGACAATCGATCCGGTAACCTTGAAAAGACCGAACCGCTGCATGTAGGTTCCGGTGTATCCCCAGTTTTTGCTGGCAAATCCATAGGTCGGTGCCAGAACAATGCTGCTGCGATCGAGTCTATCAGTGCGATAACTGTAAATTCCGAATACAGCACCATCTTCATCTTCGCTCAACAGGGGTTTCCAGTAACTGGTATGATATTCACTGCGGTATCTGCTGCTCTTTTCAGGCTTGAATTCTTCGGTTACGACCGGCACTGAGCTTGCCAGCTCAATGATTTCACGTGCATCGGCAGATTCCTGAAGGGAAGTTTTCCAGAAACCACCCTGATGGAGAGTTACGACCTCAACTCGGTCGTCGGCAAAGTTTACATCCCAGACCCCTCCGGGAAGCTGTGTATGCTTTTCGATTTTGTTATCTTCATGCTTGATGGAGAAAAGCTGGGTGGTCGAAAAATCCTTCTCCGCAGCAAACCATAAACGGTCATCCTGGCAGACCAGCGATCTGATATCGCTCTTTGAGGCGAGTAGTTCCTGAGGCTGACGCTCCTTATCATCCGCAACCATGGAAACCACGGCGAGATGCTTTTTAAAATCGGCGGTTTCGAAAGTATAGTAAAGCTCACGGCAGGAAGCACTGAGAGCTACATCCAGCGGACGAACCGCCGGGCCGAAGTCAAATTCGACCTGAGTCGAGTCTTTGAACTCAGGGTCGCACGACATGATACGAGTGATACCACTCTTGATCGAGGTATAAAAAATTCTGCCAAACTTGCGGCCAAGAGGTTTAAAGCTGCCGGCTTCACTGACCAGGCATTTTTCGCGACCTTCGGGCGTCACCAGCCACAGACCCAGTCTTCGCTGGCGCTGAGAATTGACCCAGTAACGGCCGATAATGATTTCCCTCGAAGCCTCATCGACCATCAGCAACGGATGCACGTTCTTGAGTAACAGCCTGGTATGCCCATTTCCCTTTTTGTAGAAAAGGTCGTAAGTCTCTGTACTGTATCTCTTCGAAGAAACCCAGATCTTTTCGTCAGCGCCAAGATGGCGCAGTGATCTGAAAAAGTTGCCGCCGGAATCAGGGTCTTCGATTTCGAACTGCTGGGCAGAAGCCTTCTCTTTTAATTCGCTGCAACGTTCACAGACGTATTCACGATAACGTCGATAGGCTTCATTGAGACTGACACCATAATGCTCGCGAAAAAGCTTTTCAAAAGACGCCGGTTTGCGGAATATGCTCTTCATCATCTGCAGAGCAGCGCCTTTTTTGATGTGTACATCCCAGAATTCCAGCATGCTGTGAGCCTGGAAAGTCATTTCCTCGCGAATCAGCGTGGGTTGGCTGAGAATTGTGCTCAACTGCATCAGGGAATATAGTCGATCATGCCTGGCCATGTCGAGCAGGCGGCTGAAGTGAATCGAATCGAGTGGAAAGGCGTAACTCAAAGTCATGCCATCCATGAACCACTGTGGCACGGCAAAAATTGCGAGCTGTCGCCGCCACGAATTACTGGAAACAGCCAGAGTACGCAGAATCATAATATTCGCAAGGCGCATGGCAAAACGTTTCTCAAGGGAATAGGCGCGGGTCGACAATACCCCGATTTCTTCGAACATCCCGAGGTTGATCCAGTCGAAATCTGAATCTGCAGAACTGCTGATACGATCGTCGTGATCGTTGAGAATAACGGTTGCGACATTACCCTTCTGATCAGGAAAATCCTTGATCAGCTGTTCACGAACCTTGACAAACCCTGAAAGAATTCTTGGCACAGCGAGTTCGGCCGTTTGCGGATAATAGAGACGAATGCCATCGGTAGCAACAATTTTATAATCACCGAGTTTGCGGTAGACATCTTCGAGTTCAACCGCTGAAACGGCCTGAGCCATTAGACACAGACAAAACGCAACCAATAGAATTTTATAATTTTCTGACATGTTCCCCTCGTGATGTTAGCCTTCTGCGGCCCGGAAATTTCTCCGGGGCCTGAAGTTTTTACGCGTAAGCATTTCCAGCTGTGGAAACTCGATTTTGATCGTATTTCTGCCACACACTTTTTCCCAGCCTTTGATCAGGCCGGGAGACAAACTGATTCTGAAACGCGGCGGTGATTTCAGGGTGACTTTACCGCCACCGGGCACATGAATCCTGATGGTGAAAGGCAGCTGACCCGGGCTTTTCTGCAGCACCGCAAGCAGCTGGCGGTAGGTTTCGCGATCGGCGGAGGCCGGCGGAACAGCACATGAAATTTTCGCAAATCCTTCAGCGTTGAAATCATCGAGAATCAGCACCTTTTCAGCATTAACCTTGATGGAACCGTCGATCATCTGCGTTTGCACAATCATAAACAACGGTTCGTCAATTTTGAGAAACTGATGATACTCTTCGTAGGCCCTCGGAAACAAGGTAACATCAACCGACGCGTTGTCGGCCTCGAGGGTCAGAAATGCCATGGTATCGCCCTTTTTGGTCAGATGCCTCTTATAGCCGGTTAGAATGCCGGCTATACGACATGTTTGACCATCCTGGGCTTCAGAAAGGCTGGCGAGCGTATGAGTCGAAAAAACCTGGCCCAGCGGTGCCACTGAATTGAAAGGGTCACCGGTCAGGTAATAGCCAAAAACTTCTTTTTCAGCCAGAAGCAGTTCTTTTTCGGCCAGTTCCGGGATATCGGGTGGCTTGATTTCGATATCAGCCATACCGCTGTCATCTGCTCCGAGCAGGTCAAAAAAGGTAGACTGCCCGGCAAGACGGTCTTTCATCGCCGATTGCCCGGTTTTGAGGGCTTCGGCCGCCATTTCAATCAGCTGACTCTTCTTGAGACCGAATGAATCAAGGGCTCCGGCTTTGATCAGAGCATCGACAACACGGGCATTGACCTGGCGGGTATCAATCCTGCGGGTCAGATCGGCCAGCGATTTGAACGGGCCGCCTTTGCTGCGCTGTTCGACGATCGAATCTACGGCGCCCTGCCCCACCCCTTTAATGGCGTTCAGACCATAACGAATGTTACCCTTGTCGACCTTGAAAAGCCCTACAGAAACGTTGATATCGGGCGGCAGGATTTCGATTCCCATGGTGCGGCACTCATCGACATATTCGGCAACCTTGTCGGTGTCGTTAATTTCTGAAGAGAGAACGGCAGCCATGAATTCAACCGGGTAATGTGCCTTGAGATAGGCGGTTCTGAAAGTAACGACAGCATAAGCAGCTGAATGTGACTTGTTGAAACCATATTCGGCAAACCCCGCCATCAGGTCAAATATCGACTGGGCAAGTTCCTGCGATACGCCGCGTTCGACAGCACCCTTGACAAATAGCTTGCCCATCTTTTCCATGACTTCGGCGATCTTTTTCCCCATGGCTTTGCGCAAAGCATCTGCCTGAGCCATGCTGAAACCTGCCAGAATGTTTGCAGTCTGCATGACCTGTTCCTGGTAGAGAAAGACACCGTAAGTATCTTTCAGAACCGGCTCAAGGTCAGGATGAGGGTAAGCCATGTCTTTGCGGCCGTGTTTTCGTTCAACGAAATCTTCAACCATGCCGGAACTGAGCGGGCCTGGCCTGTACATCGCCAGCAATGCGATGATATCTTCAAAAACCGATGGTTTCAGCCTGGCTATCAGATTACGCATGCCTGCAGATTCAAGCTGGAATATTCCGAGGGTCAGTGCCTGTTGCAGCAGCTGATATACTTTCGGATCATCGATCGGCGCCTTTTCCAGGTCGACATCTATGCCACGGCTCTCTTTGACGTTCTCGAGAGCGCGCTGCAGGATGGTCAGTGTTTTGAGGCCAAGAAAATCCATTTTGAGAAGACCGATGCTTTCTATCGCGTTCTTCTCATACTGCGTCATGATATTCTTGTCTTTATCGATGCAGAGAGGCACTATGTCCATCAGATCCATGGCGGAAATAACGATACCGCAGGCATGTACCCCGGTGTGCCGCACCAGACCATCGACAGTCCCGGCAATGCGCAGCAGACGCTTCTGCTGCTCGGTGCCACTTTCAACGATTTCTTTCAGCTCCGGGACGTCGCGAAGCACGGCTTTCAGATGAATGCCGGGCTTCTCGGGCACCATCTTCGCAATGCGGTCGACTTCTGAAAGTTCCATACCCATGACCCGGCCAATATCACGAATTGCCATTTTCGCAAGGATAAAATTGAAGGTGATAATCTGCGAAACCCGGTCACGGCCATATTTTTCCTTGACATAGTCAATAACTTTCTGGCGCCCGTCATCACTGAAATCGACATCTATATCAGGCATGCTGATACGATCAGGGTTCAAAAACCTTTCGAACAGCAGACCATATTTCAGCGGGTCAATATCGGTTATTCCTAACAGGTAAGCGACTATCGAACCCGCAGCTGAGCCGCGGCCTGGGCCTACCGGCACTCCCATTTCACGGGCGGCGCGGATGAAGTCCCAGACGATGAGGAAATAATCGCAGAAACCCATACGCGTAATGACCGAAAGTTCGTAACCAAGACGTTTTTCGACAGCTTCACCGGGGCTGTCGCTGCCGTAGCGCCAGGGAAATCCCTTGTGGCATAGTTCGGTCAGGTAACTTTCCGATGTTTTTCCTTCGGGCAGCTTGAATTCCGGCAGAATCGATTTGCCAAGTGCGAGCTGAACATTGCAGCGCTCAGCGATACGCAATGTATTTTCAATGGCATCGGGCCATTCTGCGAAAAGTTCAGTCATCTCCTGGGGAGATTTGAGATAGAACTCTTTCGTATCGAAGCGCATTCGATTGATATCATCTATTTTGGCGTTGGTATTGAGACAGAGCAAGGCGTCCTGGGCTTCCCAGTCGGTGGGGTTGACGTAGTGACTGTCGTTGGTGGCCACGATCGGGCAATCGCAGGCTCTGGCCACTTCAACAAGGGAGCGAAGAATTCTGATCTGTTTTTCGATTCCATGGTTCTGAATCTCGACATAAAAATTTTCTTTGCCGAGAATCTGCTGATACCGTTTAATGGCTGTCATGGCCGCTTCACGATCTTCTTTGAGCAGGTCAGAGGGAACTTCCCCGGCCAGGCAGGCGCCCAGGCCAATCAATCCATCTTTGTGCTGCTCGAGAAGTTCGAAATCGATGCGCGGCTTATAATAGAACCCTTTTGTATAACCAATCGTCGACAACTTAACCAGGTTGCGGTACCCTTCGAGATTGCGTGCCAGAAGCACCAGATGATAGAGAGGCTGATCACGCTTCGAATCAGTATGAGAACCGGCGGTCAAATATGCCTCATACCCGATTATCGGTTTAACGCCCTTCTTGATTGCATACTGGTACAACTCGACGGCACCGAACATGTTGCCATGATCAGTCAATGCAATGGCCGGCATGCGAAAGCGCCGGGCCGCATCGACAATGGCTTTTACAGGTGCCGCCCCGTCAAGCAGACTGTAATGACTGTGTACATGAAGATGAACGAAATTGGTATG
>CAZPCO010000076.1:0-10728 GCA_964585025.1 uncultured bacterium
GGATGGGGCGGAAACAGGCATCGAACCTTTGCTGGCTGCCTACCTGGCGATTTACCAGGCGGGCAGGATAGTATCTGAGTTCACTGCCGCACGGCGTATTTTAAATGCCAGACCTGACGAAAAGATTTCGGGTCACAGTCTCTTTGGTTTTTTCAACCATCTTCCTGCTGCGATCAAATCTTACGAGCCGCCGACCAGTTACTTCGAGTTTGAAGCCGAGTTGACCAGACCTGGTGACGATGGTCGTTCCATTACGATCGCAGTTGGAATTTTCCCTGTCGAGGCTTCTGACAGCCAGGAACCGGTAAATCTTGTTCTATTGCGTGACACCAGCATGCAGAAGCTTGCCGAAGAACAGTTGACTCAGGCTTCACGTCATTACTGGTCTCTCTTTGAGGCTTCGTCAGATGCAATTTTTCTTGAACTCGAAGACGGAACAATTTTTGACTGCAATAAGTCCTGTGAACGGATTTATGGCTTCAGCAAGTCTGAGCTTTTGAGCATGAATGCCCGTGATCTTGTTCCGATGCATATGATGTCAGTCATAGAAGGCATCCTTCCCGAACTTGAAGCCATCAAGAAGAATGGGCATGGATTGCAGGTCGAATCGGTCGGGCGTCGCAAAGATGGCAGTCTATTTCCCAATGAAGTAGTGATCAATTTTGTTAAAGTCAACAACGAAGAGTGCTTTGCGGTAACCTGCCGCGATATCACCGGCCGCCGCGAGATCGAAAGCACCAGACACCGCTATGAATGTCAGGTGCAGCAGCTTCAGAAGCTTGACAACCTTGGTCAGATGGCCAATGGCCTTGCCAATGACTTTAATAATCTGTTGACCGGTATAATGGGCTATTCTGATCTTATTCTGCGAGAACTGCCAGAAGACAGCCCCTGCCGGGAAAAAGCCCGCCGTATCGTCGATGCATCGAGAAAGGCCGGCGAAATCATTCAGCAGCTGATGGCTTACTCAGGCAAATTGCCGACCCTGTATCAGAAAACAAGTATCAAAAGCCTCTTGCGCGAGCTGCAGCCGGTTTTCAGGCAGATGGCCGGCGAAGAAGTGGTTCTGCATCAGGCTGTCGACGAGGGTTTGCCTGAACTGCATCTTGACCCGCCGATGTTGAAACAGGCGCTGATAAATGTTGTAAAGAATTCGATCGATGCTCTCGACCGTTCGAGGCCCAGTGAAATCAGCATTACCGTGTTTCCCGGCCTGTGCAGCTATTATGGCAGTGAGGCTGGCTATTTCGGGCCTCCAGTTAAAGCCGGAAACTATCTGGCCATCAAGATTTCCGACAATGGCACCGGAATTGCCCCCGAAAATCTTGAGAGAATTTTCGACCCGTTTTTTACAACCCGTTATGCCGGCCGCGGTCTGGGGCTTTCTGCCGTAATCGGCATGTTGCGCAGTCATCGGGGCGCCGTCATGGTTACCAGTCAGCCTGGCCAAGGTACAGATTTCGCTATTTTTCTTCCAATCGATTCTGCGGTGTCCGTCAGTGACGTTAACGGCATCCGCCCGGCCGAAGAGACGGTTCCCGGTGGTTATGCCCTGGTTATCGATGATGACGAAAATGTTCGTGAGATTCTGGCCGACAATATCCGAATGCTCGGTTATGAAGTCTTTCTTGCCGAAAGCGGCAAAGAAGGTATCGAGGTTTTCAAATTGCAGCAGCGAAAACTCGATATCGTGCTCACTGACCTGGTAATGCCGGGTATGAACGGTCTTGAAGTAATCAAGGAAATCCGCTGGATGAACCCGGAAATACCGGTTATCGTCTGCACCGGTATCGGCAGCGATGAAAAGGCGCTTGAACTAGAAAAACTTGGTGTTTCTGCTGTCCTCGAAAAGCCATTTTCTTACAAAGACCTTGAAAAGCACTTTACACGCATACGAATCAAGACGCGAAACCGTAATTCAGCACTCTGAAAAAAACGGGCGCTCCATCTGGAGCGCCCGTTTTTTTCAGACGGTGTTATTTGCCGAATTCAAAAGCCACGATTCGGCTGATGCAAGATTCGAGCTCAATGGCGCGCCATGGAAACAGACCGATCCAGGTGCGTTTATTGCTGAGTTTGTCGATATCGCCGCCGATATTTTCGGCATGGACGATGCCCATCGGGAACATCTTCAGGTGCATGACCTGATAGTATTCTTCGGGCGGGTAGTATTCATCCCATGATTTGCCATGAGTCTGTTTGAGCTTGGCTTCTGCCTTGGCGAACTGCTTCGGGTGCCAGTCGCGCAGAATGGTGTTCATCGGATGGTCGGCAGAACCGCAGTCAACGCCGATCCATTTGAATTTCATTTCCTGGGCCCATTTATGGAAATCGGCATCAGGGCCCGGGTGTTTAACCATGTAACGCACTTCGTCGGCTTCGGGTTGATCCCAGCCGTAGCGATGGTAGCCGGTATTGATGATCAGAATGTCACCCTTGCGGATATCGGCCTTTTTCTTCAGCATGTCGGGTGAATAGAGTGAAAAATCGCTGACTTCGTCGGAAATATCGACGACAACGCCTTCGCCACACCATTCTTCAAGCGGAACTTCACCGATGGTTCTGCCGTTGGCACAGAAATGGATTTCGCCGTCAATGTGGGTGCCGACATGATTGCTGGTTTTGATGATCTGACCGTTAGCGCCCTGGCCCATGTGGGCGCCGGCAATGCGCTTGAAATACTGAACCTGAAGGGGCATATAGCTTGGCCAGGGCGGAGTGTGAATACTCAGACGCTGGGTGAGGTCATACATTTTTACTTTGGTCATTAGTGACTCCTTTATCGTTGATAATTAAATGATACTAATTCTGGCAGTATTTTTCAACATAAGCTTCCAGAGCGTCTTCAAAGCACTTCATCGGTGGGTTAACCAGCCCGGCACCAACCTGGCCGACCCCGGCTTCGCGATGAGCAATTCCGGTGTTGATCTGGGGCAGAATGTTCTTTTCGCATACTTTGAGAATGTTGATACCGGTGGGAGACCCGCGGAATTCCATATTTGGGATCTGGAAAAACTGCGATTCACCATCGGTGATTTCATACATTTTGCGGGTGAAATTCATTGCATCGCCAACGCTGCCACCGACAAATTTTACAATCGCCGGAGCTGCCGCCATCGAAAACCCACCCAGACCACAGGTTTCGGTTATGGCGCTGTCGCCGATGTCAGGGTTGCAGTCCTTTTCTTCAAACCCGGGAAACAGCAGACCTTTGACAATCTGAGCCGGAGCTGTGAACCAGCGCTCCTTCAGACCAGAGACTCTGATGCCGAATTCTGTGCCATTGCGGGCCATCGTGGTGACTATTGTCGAACCCTCGATCCATTCAGCTGCCTGCAGCATTGCTTTGGCAGCCGGCATGCTCAGATTGAGGAAGAAATGATCGTTTGAGTGCAGAAATTCGAGAACTCTGACCTTGTCTTCGCTCGAGAACGAAGTTTTGAGGATAGCCGGCGCCAGTTCGCGAATCAGCAGCGAAGTGCCTGCCTTGTTGCGGTTGTGAACTTCATCACCCATCTGCAGAGCCTGGGCAATCATGTTCTTCAGATTGATTACGGGTGCAAGCGGAATCGCTGCCTTCAGAAGCGGCCCCAGAGTCTTTTCCATCCATTTGAGACGGTCGATGACTTCAGCCGAGTAGGCGCCGTAACGTAGAACCTTGCCCAGCCCCTCGTTGAGAGTGCAGAATGTGCAGCGGCCATTGGTGGTGTTCTCGATGATCCAGACCGGCATGCTTGCTGTGGCGACGCCGGCCATTGGCCCGACGCCATCGTGTTCGTGCCAGGGAGCAAATTCAACCTTGCCGCCGGAGGCAAGCTTTTCGGCTTCGGCAGGAGATGCCGCCAGACCCTCATAAATCATTCCACCAATCACAGCGCCTTTGAGAGGCCCTGACATCTTGTCCCAGGTAATCGGCGGCCCGGCATGTAGAATCAGATTTTTCTTCATGCCCGGAACTGTTTCCAGTGCGGTTCCAATGCCCTTGATGACCGGTTGGGCTGCCTGGATGGCATTCAGAGCCCTGGTGTTGGCTTCTTGTATATCGATCAGCATTATCTGGCTCCTTTCGTTGCTTTTACCTGACTTTGCCAGGCTTCAACTCTGGCCAGCAGCGCCTGAATCTTTTTGTTGCCGCCAGCCGGCGGTCTCCATTCTGTGTTAATGCAGTCGACGCCCTGTTTTTTCAGGTCTTCAGCGAAGCTGGGTATGCCGAGGTTTATGACTCTAACTCGTTGCCCAAAAAAGTTTTTGAGTTTGTTCATCTGTTTACTTCCTTTCCAGGCAATATTGTACAAATTTGACCATTGCCACATTGGTCGGAAAAACTGCCACGCCGGCTTCTTCCAGTATGGCCTTCTGCTGCTGATAGTTTTGCGGATCATCGCTGGTGCCGCAGATGCAGGCTGCAAGTACCGGTGCATTCTTCGCTTTTTTCAGGCCGCGTCTGATGGCATTAACCATTTCCCCGGCCATATCGGGGTGTGAACCATAACCCAGCACGACGTCAAAGCAGATCAGACCAACAGATTCATCAGCCAGTTCCTGAACCATGCGTTCGGAACGGTAGTCTGGATCGATCATCGGGTGCGCCTTGCCGCGGGTAAAATTGTCATCGCCAAGGTCGATAATGCAATGGCCGCTGCTTTTGTAAGCATCCGCCATCTCTTTACAGCCTTTTATCGGTGTATTCGAAGAAATGTCGCCAATAACCGGCTGCAGAACACGCTGGGCTTCGTCACAGAGAGTTCCGCCACTGTAAAGTCCACGCATAAATCTGGCCGGCAGTTTATATTTCCCTGCCAGAGCGGCGATTTCACTGTCTGACATTTCGGGATGGTGCTTTTGGCCATTGCTGAGGTTGCAAGCCTGGATGGCGGCATCTTCAAGATTTCTGGCGGCTACGAAACCCTGTTCTTCAATTATTTTCGGATCGGCACCGATAAAATAGACGACAATTTTCTTGCCGATATTTTTGAATTCAGCGAAAAGCGGCTTAAGAACGCCTGCTGCCGGTGGTTTTGAGATCAGAACGATAACCCTGGTTGCCGGATCTTCTGCAAGAGCTCTGGTCGCCATAATTGTCATCCGGCCACCGATTTTTTCCGAGAGATCACGGCCGCCAACGCCGATTGCCTGCGAAATTCCGCAGCCAAGCCGGTGGATAGTGCTGGTGACTTCCTGCAGGCCGGTACCTGATGCCGCGACCAGGCCGATGTCACCACCGCGAACCGCATTGGCGAATGCGAGCGGGACACCGTTGATGATGGCGGTACCGCAATCTGGCCCCATGACGAGAAGCTCACGGCTGTTGCCGATAGTTTTCAACTTCAACTCTTCTTCAATGCTGACATTGTCTGAAAACAGCATGACATGCCGGCCGTTGTTCAGGGCAATCTCGGCTTCGCGGGCTGCATATTCGCCTGGGACTGAAATCAGCACCACGTTGGCATCGGGCAGACGCCTGGCGGCTTCTTCCTGGGTGGAGGGGGGCAGTTCGGCACTGGCGGACTGTTTTCGCGATTTCAGACGCTTTTCTACTTCGGCAATGCCAGCTTCAGCGGCAGCTTTATCCTTTCCCATGATGCAGATGATCAGATCATTGGGAGTAAGGCCGTTGAAATCAGGCTGATACATGTTCAGCCGCTTGAGGCTGTCGATATTGTAATCAGTACACATACCGACTACAGCGTTTTCGATACCATCCAGCTTCTTTACCTGCGACCCGATCAGCATCAGCGTCACTGAGTCGAAGTAGGTCTGTTTCTTGACAAGGTGGCAGACAACCATTCCGGTTAAGCTCCTTTTTATATAATCTCAAATTCTGCAGAAATATTAGAACTTTAGCGCCGGAATGTAAATAAAAAAACCGGGAGTGCCTCCGTGCATCTCCCGGTTTTTAGAACCTCGATCAGTTGCTGGAATCTTCTTCTGCAGCCTGCTCGTTGCCATTGAAAGAACGCTCGAGTTCGGCATCTTCAAAGGCAGCTTCACTGCCAAACGCTGGTGGCGCCGGAACCCTGTCTTTCAGCTCGAGAGGCAGGAGGTCATAAATTTTCTGCAGATAAATGCCGGGCAGATGGCTTTTAACTTTGCCGGCGCCTTTCATTTCTTCGTCGCCGAGCACGGCCCGGCCATCGGCATGAATAGTGTGGGGGGGAGCAATGTGCTTGAATTTCATGACTTTGAACGGCACCTTCGTTACGATGTCGTTGTTGTAGACCCATCGCTGCATATCTGGAAAACGCTTGCGAAAGGCCCTGGCGAAAATGTCGTTGCCGATGCGCGGCCCGGCGAAGGTGTAGATGCCCTGAACGCTGACCCCGTCACCAGCCAGACGGAAGGCTGCCAGAGGGGCGACACCGGCGCCGAGGCTGTGACCGGTAATCCACAAACGCTTGCCCGGCCCGGCCATGTGCCTGGCCACAATACTGTGAAGCTCGTCATATACTATGTCGGCAGCGTTGTAGAAGCCGGTATGAATCTTGACGCCCCATCCCCACCAGAGAACGCGCTTTTTGAAAAAGTTGAAGTCGGTCAGCAGCCAGTCGTAAACAATCTTTACCGGGCTGATCTTATTGTTCTGTGAAGCTTCGGAACCTCTGAAGGCAATTATTACCAGCTTGTCGTTCGACATGACCACCGCCTGGGTATCTGCGGTTTTTTCTCTTTTATTGATGAAATCGAACCTGGTCATGCCAAGCGGCTTGAAGATTTCGCTGAACTTTTTCTGGAAGTCGGCAAAACTGACGACATTCATCCGATTGTCGTAGGTATGATAGGCGGCATACATGAGAAGATAGGTGTTGGCGAGGCTGTGCCCGACCGCCTTTTCTTCGAATACTTCACTGTAGCAGTTTGCCCCTGGCTGCAGCTGAGCCGAAACTGAAACAGAAAGTGCGGCAAAGAAAAGGACCGTGAGGGTCGCTCTCAAGACCAGACCAGATTTAGCAAAATGTTTCATCAGCTGATACCTGCCAGATTGAATTTATCTGATAATTTTACAAATTTTTCACCCGGCCCGCAAGGTACCCCATCGGTTTTCCCTGGGCCTGGTTTGTGCAGATCAGCTGAGTTTGCGTATTCTGACTTCGATTTCCGGGGTATTCTTCAGCAGCTCCACGAGCTTAGCGGTGTCGGTATCGCCGAAATGATAAGGATAAAGAATTCGCGGTTTGATCGCCATAGCAAGGTCTGCAGCCATTTCGGGGGTCATGGTATAGGGCAGGTTCATCGGCAGAAAAGCTACGTCGATGTCTTTCAGCTGTTTCAACTCCGGAACATTTTCGGTATCGCCTGCAATATAGATACGCATCCCGTCTATGGTAAGAATATAGCCGTTTCCCTGGCCCGCCGGGTGATAAGGATTTTGAGCATCGCGTTTTTGGACAATGTTATAGGCTGGCACAGCTTCAATTTTGATTTCATCAATCACCTGCTCCTCGCCGTTCTTGAACACCTTGCCGTCGTTGCGCTGACTGCCAATTATCTCTGTATAGATAATGGTGGTAGCTTCTTTTCTGACCTGCTCTATCGCTTTGCTGTCCAGGTGATCCTGATGTTCGTGAGTTATCAGCAGAAGATCGGCTTTGGGCAGTGTGTTGTAATCAGCCAGCTGTGACCATGGGTCGATATGGATCACCTTGCCTGCAGCTTCGATCATCAGCGTGCCGTGACCGATAAAAGTAATTTTTATGTCGGACGTTTTGCCCTTGATAACATCTGATTCAAAAGACTGCTGAGCGGCGAGAGGAGCGGCGCAGACCAGCAGACACAGCAGCATGCACTGAAAAATTTTCATAATTGCCTCCAGAAGAAATGTATTTCAACTCTTAATCTGTATCCGGGCGAATATTTTGTCAACCTGCAACCTCTTGACTGGCTATAACAGCAAAAAGCAAACTGGACTCCCTGAGAAGTGATTTGTCGGTTATAATTAAAAAATGTCCCAGATGTCTGGAGGATTGACAATGAAGAGAACACTGCCCGGAATCTTTTTGATTCTGCTGTCTGCCGCTTTTATTATGAACGCTGCCTCGCTTTTTGCCCTTGCCGATGCTGAAATCGGTGCGGTGATCAAGGCCAGGCTCAGCGAAAAGAAACTGTCTGATACGATTCTCGGCGCGTTGTCATATCTTGAAGATCGCCAGATTCGGCCACGTCAGGGGCAGAGGTCATGTGAATTCGACAGTTCCGAAGATGGCGATGGCTGCCAGACCAGGCTCAGTCTCAATATTCCATTTCGAGAAAACATCGGTATGCCATCGCCAAAAGATCTCAAAGCACACAATCGTACCGGGGAATGGGCCAGTTACATTCATTTCCTTCCCAACAAGCTTGGGTTCAAGGGTCGCTCTCCGGCTGCCGTCCAGGATTCAAACCTCTTCATGACCGCTTTTATCGCATACCCGCTTTTTCTTTTTGACGAAAGTGCTTTGCCTGAACAGAAACGGCATATTGATAATATTCTGCATCTCGCCATAGCCAACATTCAGAGTTTCAAAAGAGCTGACGCCTACAATTTCTGGGCGGTTCTACCCGGTTTTCGCAGTGAAGCTCCGCGTACCGGGCCGTTCAACATTCCTGTATCGCAGCTGGAAATGCTCGCCGGCGCCTATCTCAATCCGAAATTCGCGAAACTTTTTGCGGTTCTGGCACGTGGGCAGCAGACGCCACCCAAATACTGGCTTGAACGCTGTCTGAACCTCACTGAGAACAAAACCGGCGCCGATGCGTTGTTCAATATTCCCAACGATGCAGACGATACTTCGACCGCCGTTTCCTTTCAACAGATGTACCATGCCAGATTTCCCGGTTCCGAAATCAGGCCTGATTTTGCCGCGCTGCAGAGAATCAGTGAATTTCGTGATGTCGGCCGTGCCCGTGAAGACGGTCGCGATGGCTGGAAAGGAAAGGACACCGGGGCTTTTCTGACCTGGCTCAAGGATGAGAACCTGCCGGTGTTCGATACTCCAGAGATTGGCATCGTTCCGCTTGCTGTCAATAACGTCGATGTGGTGGTCAATTCCAACGTTCTCTTTGCCATGGCCCTGACGGGCCGAAAAGATCTTCCTGGCTATCAGGAATGTGTCACACTGATAAAGAGTGCTGCTGACAGACACGCCTGGCCAGAAGCCGGCCTTTATTACCCGCAGAATATGATTTTCCCATACACAGCTTCACGCGCCTACCGCGATGGCAGTGCCCGCGAGCCCGAAATGAAAGCGGCTATGCAGCGTATCATGCGCGATCTTATTTCTGCCCAGAAAGACTGGGGCGAAAAGAATCCGACCCGGCGCGGCGCCTTTCCTGGCGGTGATGACAAGAGTGATCATCTTGCTTCAGCGCTGGCGGTTACAACTTTGATCAATATTGGCCGGCAGAATGCTGCCGAAATTGGACTGTTAACGGAATACGACCATGCTGTGCGCAGCGGCATCGATTATCTGGTTCGCCAGGCAATCTGGGAAAAGCCTAAAAACCCGGAAACCGCAGGCAAATTCAATGCTCCTGACAACAAATGCGCCACCTGGCTTTCGGGGCTGTTTTTCGCGGCCTCATTCTGGGATCTGGCACATTGGCGATCACAGGCCTTTACAGTGGCCATGGTGCTCGAAGCACTCACAAAATATGCGCTTGCTTACGACTGCGACGACGTGCCTGCCTGCATGCGCAAACTCAAACTCAACTGATTTAAACTTTTTTACTGACTTTCACACAGGAATCGCTTGTTCCAGTAATGGCGGGGTTTGAATTCGAGCCGAGAGTTTTGCTTCCCCTGCTCGGGGGTTCCACATCAGACAATGCCCGGTATAGAGCGTGACCACCGGATCAGTCTGGTGGTCACGCTCGTCGGAGTTACTGTTTCTTTCTTACTGGCAGCCAGATTTCGCTTTGGTAGTCAGGGCTGGCGACATCGCCGGCGCTGTAATGCTCGATGTCATAGCCCGGAACGATTTCGTAGTCTGAAGTTGGCAGCCACTGGCTGTAAATTTGCTTCCACAACTTCTGAATGCTGTCGGGCATCGGGCCAACGCAGGGAAACACCGCCCAGGTGCCGGCAGGGATGTCGAGAATCTCGAATGCAGCCGGTATCTCAGCCGATTTTACGCTGCTTTCGTTGAGATAATTGCCGATGCTGTATTTGAACTCTTTGCTGCCCTTTTCTGGTGGGCAGCAGATGCCGAAACGGCCGCAGGAAACCTTGTTGAAGCCATTTCTGAAAAATTCATCCCAGAATTTAGGGATTTCGCCTGACGAAGTTTCGGCAGAAAAAATCCGGCTCATAACAAGAACTTTGAAACCCTGTTTGTTTTCGATTCGGTAATTCATGGTAAAACCGCCTTCAATTGTGATTTTTAACACCAGAGGGCTGAAGGACTTCAGGTTGGAACCCGCCAGACGCGCAGTGGCCGGAGAAATGCCATGAAATCGGGTGAATGCCTTGCTGAAACTCTCAGGGGAGTCATAACCGTATTTCAGGGCGATATCTATCACTTTACCATCAGAAGCCGAGAGTTCCTGCCCGGCCTTTGCCAGTCGCCGTTTGCGTATGTATTCGCCAATGGTCATGCTGGTGAGCAGGCTGAAAATTCTCTGGTAATGAAATGACGATACGAAGGCCGCTTCGGCGACTTCTTCGATGCTCAGATCATCGAGCAGATGCTTCTCTATATGATCGATCGAATTCTGCAGGCGGGTAATCCAGTCCATTGTCGTTCCTTCCGGTGT
>CAZPCO010000077.1:0-10671 GCA_964585025.1 uncultured bacterium
CGCATCATTCGCGAACTGCTCAGCGACAATCTTGAATTTGAAGGTTTTGCCACCGCTCCGACCAGTTGCCTGAGCGATGCCGAGAATTGCCTGAAAAGCGACAAACACGACATGGTCCTCCTGGATCTTAACCTGCCCGACGGAAACGGCGCTGACCGGCTCAAACAATGGCGCCATAGCGGCTTAACCCTTCCGGTGATCATCTGCACGGTCAGAGACCGCGAAATCGACGTTATCAAAGCACTCGACGCCGGGGCCGACGATTACGTCACCAAACCATTCCGGATCCGGGAACTGGTCGCAAGAATAAAAGCAGTTCTGCGCCGCACCGGGAATAATGTCGACAACAGATCTCATCACATCGGGCGCCTGGAAGTCGACTTCATCGGTCGGGAGGTGCACAGCCAGGATGGCAGAGTTTCCTTGACTACCACCGAATGGCAGATTCTCGAATACCTCTGGGAAAACCGAAACCAGGTTATCAGCCGTGAGCAGATAATCGAACGGATCTGGGGTATCGATGATCTTGAAGACAGCCGGGCGGTCGACGTGCACATTGGACGCCTGCGAAAGAAGCTCGAACCGGCCGGTGAGCCAGAAACACTTTTGACGGTAAGAGGTTTTGGCTACACTCTTAAAGCCTGAATAAATTCTGTTACACAACTGTTACATTCCCGACAAATGATTGCAACGTCGGCTGCAGATAATAACGACAGCAGAAAGTCAGAATGCAAAGGAGCAATTTATGAAAAAACTACTCATCACCCTGTTTTCGCTCTCGTTATTACTGGTGTTCAGGCAGGTTATGGCAGCAGGTTCAGATCTCGATAACGCCATAATCAAACTTTACAGCCATGGCCCCGACACACAGATCGAAGAAACCCTGAAACGCCTTAGCGACAGCGCTGAACAGAACATCTCCGAACGGGCCGCGTTTCATCTTGCATGCCTGCAGATTCTCAAAGGGGGTGCCGCAGCGGATGCTAGCATTGCCAGACTCGAACAGCAAGCCCGAAATGATTCAGAAAAGGAAACCGTGACCCTGCTTAAAGAAATAATGGCAAAAAAAAGCGGAACAATGCCGGGACAGTTTCAGGACAAGATATCTCTTGACATGAAGGATGTCAGAATCAAAGATATCGTGACGATCATTGCCAAACAGGCAAACGTCAATATTGTCGTGCATAACAAAGTCACCGATAAAATCAGCCTGAAGCTGATCGATGCTACGGTGCTCCAGGCTATAGAAACCCTCTGCAGAATGGCAGATCTGCGCTTCGAAAACAATGACGGCATCTTCATCATTCTGCCGCGTGACAGCCACCGCGAAGATTATGAAAAGCGTGAAATCAGGCTGGCCTTTCTCTCGCCCGAAGAAGCCCTGAAAATGGCCTCCTCAGAGCTGGGAACCGAAAAGGGCGACAGGGCACCGCAACATCTGGCATCTGAGCAGGCGGATTCCCGGCCAACTGTTGCCGAAAGCCGAAACGTCACCTTCAAGACCACCAGGGACTCGATAATAATGGAAGGCGAACAAAAAGCTCTCGACAAATTCGAAGCCTTTCTGCGCAATCTCGACAAAAAAGGCAAAGCGCAGAAAATCTCATTCAGAATCTGGAAGACCAATGCCGGAAAAACCGTGTCCCTGCAGGACTTTGCCGCCATGGACGAAACAAGGAAAAAAGACGCAGCAACAATAATTTCTGCGCCGGTTCTGGTTACCCTGCCAGGTAAAGAAGCCAAAATCGAAGTTGGCGAAAGAAAAAATGACGCTGAAAAGAACGTCGGACGGCCGATGTCATACTCGATGTCGTGCATAATTCATGAAACCGAAAATCCTGAACGACTGCGCCTCATTGGCCGGATGCGGGTAACAGGAAGCACCCAGGAAGATGGCAGAACTGTCGATATAAAGAAAGAATATGCACCGACTCTCGATATCGCACGCAACAAATGGGTATTGCTGCCAATCTACGAGGGAAAAGAATCGTTGTTTCTTGAACTGCAGGTCAGCAGTCATGTCGAATAATTAGCGCAGAAATCGTTCGAGCATGCCGATAATATATGTATGGGATGGCTATGGAATCACGTACATGACATTTTCGACGAAGACGACGGCAGTTGCCCGGAAATATGCATCTGCGGGCTATCGACTGCCGAAGTTATCGCTGCCTACCGGCTGGTCAGAAAGCAGGCACGCTTCATGGTCGGCCGGGCACGCTTTCTTGACCACGAAACAGGAAACGAAATCGGTCTGGACGAGGTTGAATGTGCCGCTGCCCTGGTTTGCGAAAAAAAGGCCAGTCCCTTTCATTTTATAGTGCGTAACCTCGAGTTCAAACGCTGTGAAGCCTATGAGCTCGGGGTTTTCGTTTTTGACAATGCAATCGCCTTCGACTACGAAAAAAGCCGTCTTTGGGGTGAAAGTCAGATACAGGCACTGTTGATGCTGGTTAACGAGATTATCGGCAAGTCTGAAAAGGGATTTCTCAGATTTGAAGAAACTCTTAGCCAGCCAGACCGCGAGCGCCTTGAAAAGGCACTGCACCGGCTCGCCCACCCTCTGCCCGATGACTGATGACTGATGACTGATGACTGATGACTGATGACTGATGACTGATGCAGCTTACAAGAAAAGACAGCTCATATCTGAGAATATGAGCTGTCTTTTTTGTTTGCTGCCGGTTATTTTTCTGAGGCAGCCAGCTCGGCAAGCGGATTGTCAGGATTCAAAGCTTCCAGTTCGTAATCAAGCTTGAATTCCTTGAAAACCTTACCGGCAAATTCATCGTTAGTTGCCAGCGGCAGTTTGACTCTGGTCTTTTCGGCAACGGCTTCCCAGGCTGCGACGGTGGCTTTCCAGGCTTCGAGTTCTTCATTGATTTTTTTAAGCAGCTCAGCCGGATGGGTGATCTCTTTGTCAAACCACAACAGACGGTCACGTGAATCGGCATTTGAGGTATTGGCAAAGCCGGTAAACTTTTCAACGTCCTTTTCAAGCATTTTCAATAGTTTGTCGGTTTCGTCATAGGTCGAATAGACCTGACCAAACCAGTCGCTGACCGTGTTACCCTTGAAGTCGAGAAAGCTGCCGGACTTCAGATATTCATGGATAGCGATGGTTCTGAAGGTTTCATCAAAGTGGCTCAGGCCCTCGCGCCGGTCTTTGATAAATGCATGCATCAATGTCGACAGGTCGAGCTGCTGCTTGACAGTCGTCAGCAACACAACAGTTTCAGCGGCTTTCTGGGCCAGCGAAAGCGGCTCGTAAAGCAACGATTTTTCGATATCCTTTTTGAAAGCGGCTACAATCGAAGCCGCAGTCTTGTCCTTCTTTTCAGCGTTCCAGCGCCATGCAAAAATGCGCCGGCCATCAGAAAACAGCTTGTCATCCTTTTTATCAGCATCAGCGGCACAGCTTTTTGCCAGGCGGTCGAGAAATTTTCTGATGCGGGCAGCCTGCGGCAAGTCTTTTTCATCGATCTTGGCAACGGTTTTATCCATATCTTCGATAAATTTTTCGGCCTGCTCTGAGGCGCTGTTGATCTGGCCACGCAAATGCGCCAACTCCTTCTGTCCGATCTGAAATGCATCGGCCGCCAGCGATTCGCGCAGCAATTCTTCATTGAAAACCCCTGAATCAACGGCTATCAGCGGGGCATAGTTGAAGGGTGACTGCTCGATACGCAGCCCAACTGCATCGTAGATGCCGCCGGACAGCTTGTTGGCAGTGGTGTAATTCAGGTATTTCTTGATCAAAACATAATCAGGATTGAAAAAGACCTTCTGAATATTGTATTGCTCAATGGTTTTGCGGTATTCCTTCGACTGAATACCGTCGCCAACCCAGCCTGCCCAGGTGACCGGGCTTACTGCCCTGCCGACTTTGTCCCAGAAGCCTTTTGCATTCGCTTCCTTTTCTGTGGGCTTCCATGACATGAAGTCAGCTTTCATCTGCCAGAGTTCCTTGAGGCGGTCTATGTCAAAATCCGGCAGCGTAAAGCCTTTCTGGCTATAGTAGCTCATCAGCACACCCTGCTTTTCAAGAGCGATAAAGACACGGCCATTTCTGGCTTCAGGGGTATCACCCTTCGGAGCTTCGCTGACCTTGAATTCCTGGAAGCGTTCATGCATGAGCCGCAACGAAACCGCTTTCTCTTCATTTTTCAATGTGGCGCGGTTGTCGTAAAACGAGCGAAATTCAGGATCGTTTTCGTAGAGATACCAGTAGGAATTCTTGTAGGCATCTTTCCAGCGCTTGTTATATTCGCCGACTACATCACCAACGAACGTGATGATCGACCAGGTGAGGCCGGCAAACAGAATGATCTGACCGACCAGAGGCGTGCAGCATAAAGCCACCAGCGTTGCCACACCAAGAGCGGCCCCCGCATAGTGTTTGGCGAGACTATAAGAAGTACGGCCAACCTGGCGGTCTTCAGACCTGGCAATGCCCCAGGCATCGATGGCCAGCCCTACAATTACCAGACCGATGCCGACGCTTCGGGCAATGCCCTGACCGTCAGTAAGCTCATCTGGTACAGTGGTATTGCCAGCCTTTTTCTGAACCCAGCGCCAGTATGATTTGAAACCCTGGCCGGCAACTTCTGGATTATTCCAACAGGGCGGCGGTGCGGTGAATTCCATGATATCGAGGAAACGACTGCCCTGCACTGCGGCCATCGTCGTGTCGGCAATGTTCGCCAGGTTGTTTAGGCGCATGAACCCGATTATCAGATTTGTCGAACGGGTTAGCAGCCTTGATCTGGCGACATATGAAAAGCCATGCAGAGTGAAACTGACAATCGAACGGAATACTTCAGAAATGTCGGCAAGAACGGTGCTGTTTTCGCGCAGCGCCTTCATCGCTTCGTAAAAACCAAAAACGTCAGTCGACCCGTCATCGAGCATCATGAAGCTGGAATTGAGCATCGACATCCACTCGCCCCAGACACGCGCTTCAGCTTCTTCGCGGGTCTTGCCGCGAAGACGCATGACCTGATCGAGATAATCAGCAGGTGCAATGATCTTTTCAAGATCGGCCAGACCTTTAACTTTATTTGTATTGATTGACGGTTTTGGCATTTCTGAAGCAGAAACAACCGGTACAACCATTGGTTCAAGCGCGATCAGCAAAGCGAGCAGCATTGCAAAACAGCGTTTATATTTATTAATCATCAATGTACTCCTTGTCGATTTCTAAATTGTAACCGCTGCCGGGCAAACCCGCCACCCGCTTTTGCATTTTTCAGACCTTTCAATAGAGACTCAACCGTTCTGCCCGGAAAGAATTGCTCTGATGCGGTTGAATTCGGCCGGGCTCGTATTTCCGGCTTCAACATAGGCCCGAACCTTAGCTTCAAGACCGGTGCCGTGCAAAGCTTCAAGGGCAAGAGCAATATGGTTGGCATCGCCTTTGATAATGGCTTCGGTCAGAATTTTTGTCGGCACCGTCAGTTCGTAAAGCGGATGCATGCCACGGTACCCTGAGCTGCGGCATTTGTCGCAACCCCTGCTTTCACTGTAGCGACCGGGTTTGAGATCTGCCAGACCAAGCCTGAAGAGATCCTGAGACGAAAATTCGATTTCCCGTCTGCAGTCAGAGCAGATATTGCGAACCAGCACCTGAAAAACAACCGCCCCGATGCCGCCATAGAGTTGAAATGGCGGCACTTTAAGATTCAACAGTTGCCTGAAAACTTCGCAGGTGTTGCGGGCATGCATCTGAGTAAGAACCAGAATTCCCTCATCAGCTGCCTTGAAGCACTCCAGAGCCGTTTCCTCATCGATGAGATCTTCAACGATCAGCACGTGCGGCTCAGCTCTGACTGCGGCTTTTATGGCTGCGCCCATCGTCATGCCGATATGCGGCTTCACCTGTATACAGCCGATTCCGGGGGTTGAACGGTAGATGCGGCCGACTTCGAAAATGACACGCGAACCATCGTTCAGCAGAGAAGCTGCAGTATCGCGGGTCGTTGTCTTGCCTGATCCGTGCGGCCCGGCGAAAATGACAACCCCCCTCGGAAGATTCTGCAGCAGACCGGTAATCTGCCGGCGCTGCGCTTCATCAGGAAATACAGCCGCAACGGGTGGCATCACTTCATCAGGGCGGCTCAGAAAAAGCAGAGCTTCTTCGCCAAAGACCGTTGGAACCAGCTGAACCCTGATATCCGCAGTTTCCCCGTCGATCCTGATCAGCATGCGGCCATCCTGCGGCAGACGACTTTCGCCGATATCCAGGTCAGACATCAGCTTGATTCTTGCAACAATGCGATCATAGGTGGCATGATCGAAAACTTCGCGAGCTTCAAGCCGGCTGTGCCTGACAACATTGAGTTTAACATGGTCACGCTCAGGTTTAAATACAATACGGGCCAGCTTTTCTCTGACTGCATCAGAAATTGTCCGATTTACAAGCCTGATCACCTGCAGAGTCTGGTCTTCGCTGCTTCCGGCGGCTTCGTCAATCTCACATCCACCCTGCCCCGGCGACAGAGTGCCTTCGGCCAGGCAGTCGGCAATCGCAACCATGGCCTGGTCGAGGTTTCCCTGGCCCTCTGCGGCCTTCACCATTGCGATGAAAACTTCGCTGAACACTCCGGGAAACATACCGAGACACCCGGAAAAAGTATAACCTTCCCTGAGCTTTTCTATTATGTGCCCGATGATGCCTCCCATTGCCGAAGCGCCCTCTTCGCGCTGCAGCAGTTCGAGCGTTTTCAGCAGCGGAATGCCGGAACCAAGCATCTTGCCGAACTTTCTACTGAAGAGTTCAAGATCACGTGCTGATAAGACTGACATATGCAGACTCCTTTCAAATGGCACAGCGGCCGCCGACGACTTTCAGATGTTTCCGACGCGTTTCGGGCTCTACGGTTTCGGTGAGTGAACGGCTGTTGAACAGATGATTCTCGAGCAGGCGGCGGTTGAAGCGAACCTGACCATCGATGATGAAATGCGGCAGGCGATGCAACATGGCTGCCAGGTTGTGATGACTAACCTTGAGCCACCCGGAAACTTCTTCCATGGTCATAATTTCGTCACGGCCGGCCCGTCGCTCCTGGTTCTCGAACATTCGCAGCGCTTCGCTCATCGCTCTCTGCCCGCCATCAGGCGCCGGAATGTCTATTTCGGCCAGTTCGCTGCACAGTCGTGCAAACGCCTGCTGGCAATCTTCGCAACCGCGCATGTGCTCTTTGCAGTCGGCTGCCTCCGCTTCATCATAATAAAGGCATATCAGCTGCTCATCATTCAGACACTGGCTGTTCATCGCTCACCTCGGGTTAAGGATTCACGGATCTTCTTCAGGGCAAACAGGACGCGCGACTTGGCGGTTGGCAGTGGAACCTGCTGCAGATCTGCAATTTCCTGAAATGTCAGACCTTGAAAGTGTCTTAGGACGAAAGCTTCTCTTGTCGTCTCAGACAGCTCATCGAGACACTGCTGCAGATCTACATCGAGATGCACCGAGCCGTTGAAACATTCAGCACCGGGCTGTGTTTTCACTGATAAATAGGGCAGCAGGCGAATCACCTTGCTCTGACTGCGTCTGAATTCAAGAAATTTGTTACGCGCTACTGCCCAGGCCCAGGGCATGAATTCACATTCACGATTGAAAGTTTCGATGCGGCTGTACAGAGTCAGAAATGTTTCCTGCAGCAGATCTTCGGCTAAACAACGGTCACCACCCAGTCGAAAAAAATAGGCGAACAACGGGCGGCGCAGTTGCTCAAAAAGCATGGCCACCGCTTTGCGGTCACCGGCAGCAAAATCATTTACCAGTTGTCGACTGATTTTTATCATATGGCAGAAAGTAATATGCCAGAAATTCCAGAAAAGATTGACTCGAAACAAAAAAAAATTCAGGGCCGCAGCAAATTTTGCCGTAGCCCTGATTTTCGGCCTGAAACTCTGTCGTCAGGCCATATCTTGAATTGTCATTTCTTTTCGGCCACCAGTTTTTCGAGAAAGCTTCTGGCTACCGCCGGGTTGCTGATTACCCCCGGCCCGTGCATGCAGCCGCCTTCACAGGTCATGACCTCGATGAAGGTAGGCTTCTTGATGATCTTGTCGACAGCACGCAAGGTGGCGAATGCCTTTTTATCAAGACCGTTGAAGAGTTTCTCTTCTGCCTGCACTCCTTCTGCTGCGGCTCCGGCTCTAACAGCGCCGGCAACACCGCCCGCCACCGCAAATTTTCGCCCGGTTGCAGTGGCGATCTGATCAGGCGGGGTATCGGCACATTCGAAAACGTCTATGCCGGCCGCAACAAATATTGAACCAAGTTCTTCAAAGGTAAGAACATTCTCGACATTCTCTGAAGCATTTGCCTCAGCCCTTTTGGCAACACACGGGCCGATAAAGACGCGACGTGCCCCTGGCCATTGACGGTCGGCCCATTCACCGGTCAGCTGCATCGGGCTCGGAGTGTCGGACACAAGGTTCTTTATGGTGCCAATATGCTTGTTAACCGCTTCGACATAAGCCGGGCAACATGAAGAAGTCATACATAAAGCCCCATGGCCTATTCTTTCGACAAACTCCTCTGTTTCTCTGGCAGCTGTGAGGTCAGCGCCATAAGCAACTTCGACAACGTGGTCAAAACCCAGTTTTTTGAGCGCAGTCACGACCTTGCCAAGGTCGGTATTGAATTGACCGACTATTGCTGGAGCAATCATCGCGACCGTGTTTTTTGCAGGGTCGAGCAAATCCCGGAGCACGTCGAACATCTCCGAACGCTCCATGATGGCTCCGAACGGGCAGGCCTGCATACAGCGGCCGCAATGTACACATTTCGCCTCATCGATCTTTTCCTTGCCGCGCTCGTCCTGACTTATAGCGCCGACGGGGCAGGCCTCCTCACATGGAATCGGCTGAAAAATGATCGAATGATAAGGACAGGCCTTGGCGCAGATTCCGCAGCTCACGCAGATTTTCTCATCGATTACCGCGTGGCCGTTTTCGATACGGATGGCTTTTTTGGGGCAGTTCATCTGGCACTGACGGGCAACACAGCCACGGCAGGCATTGGTAACCCGGTAATTGGCGCGCACGCATGAACTGCAGGCTTCGTCGATAACGGTTAAAATCTTGTCGTCGAAGCGGTCAGCCCCCTTCTGCCCGGCTTCCGCCACATAGCTGGCCAGGGTGCGAATCTCGTCTTCCGGCTTCTCGTTTTCAACTGCAAAGCCAAGCAGGGCCATCAGGCGATAGCGCAGCACCGCACGGTCATGATGAATACAGCAGCGCACCGATTCAGATTCCCGGGGGGCCTGCTGCAGTGGGATGAAATCGACGTGGGTGCCAAGATTACCGGCGAACATCATTCGCGCCAGTCTGACCATCAGCTGTCTTTTTATCAGCGCTGCATTGTTGATATATGACATAATGATTTTCCTTTTGCCTTAGCTGATCAGTGTTTGCGTAGATAGTCGACTATTCTGGCGATCGATGCCGAATCCATCAGATAGTCGTTGATTTTTACAAAAGGCGGCTGGGCGTTGTCGCCCTTGCGACAGGCCTGAAGACAGGTAGAACCGACAATTTCGACCTCATCCCTGAATTCGGCCGGCAACAGGTCGGCAAGCATCATCAACTGGGCGCCGCCCATGACGTAACAGGCTGTTCCTGAACAGATGGTAATTTTGAACTTTTTGCTCATATCTGGACTCCGTTAAATGTATTGAATGCTTGTTTCCTTGAGATATTGTCTCTCCAGCAATGCTGCGATCTTCTTGATGACATTGCGCCTGATTTCAAGCTCGACCGGCATGTTCGGATCCTGGTGAAACTCGTTAACTCTCGTTCCGACCACAAAGTTTATTATATCGCTGTTGAGCAGCAAACGGACAATTTTTGCCGCCGGGTTCATGGCAAGGGTTTCCGGGTCGCGACGTTCCTCGAGATATTTGGCAACCCGGCCAACGGTAAGAATACCTTCCGTAATCAGGTCAACTCCTTCCATCATCGACTCCGGAGGCAGTTCCCTGTCGATGATTCCCAGCTGCACATGCACCTGGCGACCAGTTTCACGCGAGACGATATTTGCAGTGGTACCGCCGCAGATAATTTTGTGGCCGGGAAAATTGTCAACCAGATCGGCAAGCAGCCGGTCCTTCTTCTGATCGTAGGGTGGCCCGGTCATTATCAGTAATTGTCGAGGCTGCCGGAAATAGATGACCCCGCAGGTGATGTCATCGAGAGCTTTGCCGCCGTTGTTGAGCCAGGACCGGTCGACAATCGCAGCCGACAATTCGCAGGCCGAAATGTCGGCTTTTCGGTCGATCAGCGACCTGACAAATTCCCCTACCCGGCCGATTCCCCACCCGAAAGGCAGGGAACTGCTGCCAATGCCACTTTGACTAACTCCATCTGAAAGCAGAATGATCCGATCGCCTGCCATTGCCTGAAAGTCGGAAACAGAAATGGTCACTGCTTCCCTGTCACTGCGTGTAACCTGCACCTGGCCGCGTTGAAGGGGAAATATTTCTGAACCTCTGGTAACCAGCACCGGCGGGTTGTCATACTCAACGATCCTTACCTCGTTTTCAAAGTCGACATCAACCATCGAAAAAGTACTGTAGCTGATATGACGTTCAGAGCAGACCGGCAGTGTATCCATTATGCTGCGCGCCGCTTTGGCCGGGTCACGAAAGCTGCTCATGTAGT
>CAZPCO010000078.1:0-640 GCA_964585025.1 uncultured bacterium
ATTAGCCCGTGCACTGCAAAAACGACTTGACTTTTAACACAGCACATTGCGAGCGTAGCGAAGCAATCTCAAGCTGCATAAATGAGATTGCTTCGTTGCTCCGCAACTCGCAATGACATTGACAAAACCCTCAAGAAAAAACAGCCTGCTCCAATAAATGAAGCAGGCTGTTTTTGAGCTGAAGAATCAGGCGGTCATGGCTTTGCGGACTTTGTCCATGCCGTTCATGCGATATGTACCCTTGTAGAATTCATATTTGTGCGGCGGCAGAATACTGACTTCAGCAGTGTCGCCCATCTGCATCACCAGAATGTTGCCCTGACTGTCGGTTCCTTTGTAGATCATCGAATGCCCGTAGCGATTGTGGCCGTAATCGAGCAGAATCATGTCGCCGGGTCTGATATCGGGCGGCGGCGGTGGTTTGACACCCGGGTTGATCGAAGTGGTAAATTTCTGTGACCAGAGGCCGCTGGTCGAAGTGCGCCCGCCGGTTACCGGGTAATTGACGCCGGCTTTGGCATAGGCATCTTTCTGAACCATCTGCACGAAACCGCTGCAGTCGATGCCGCCGATTTTCTGAAAGCGGTTGTAGGCATCTTTTGATTTCCATTTCCAGGTGGTGATGTCAACGTAATCTTCA
>CAZPCO010000078.1:650-10646 GCA_964585025.1 uncultured bacterium
CCAAGCTCGTTGCCGGCTGCCTTTTTCTTCTGATAGGTTTTGATATCGTCGAAGCCGCCGAATTTGAATACAATCGGCTCATCGATGTATGGTTTGGCAATTTCTTCTATTTTTCTGGCGAAGACAATATCTTCGAATTTCTTTTCGAGAAGCTGCAGAATTTTGGCGGCATCGTCATGGCGCCCCATTTTGTCGAGGCACTTTGCCTGCAGGTATGCGGCTTCGAGAGGGTTGCCGCTCGAGCTGGCCGCCAGTTTATAAGCTTCGGCATAATCGCCTTTGTCGTAAGCCTTGCTGGCCCGATTCAGCTTCCAGTACCAGGGGAAGCGGCTGTAATCGAGAAGGTCGCTGCCGAGATGACGGTTCCAGCGTTCGAACTGTTTTGCATTCGCCGCTGCCTGTCGACTTGAAGTCTGACTGGTCGATGTTGTGCTGGTCGTGGCTGTGCCTGAGGTTTTACTGACCAGGTCGCTGCGAACCCAACCGGTCGTACCGTTACCGAAATCAAGTTTGTACCAGCCGTTTTCTTCACCAATCTTGACTGCAGTGGTGCCGCGCGGCAAGGTTTTTATTACTGAATTACCTGTTCCCGGGCCACTGCGTACATTGACCCATGATTTGTTGATCTCGAATGATTCAGCAGCAACCGTGGCAGTGCTGGTGACTGATTCGTTGCCAACCGCGAACGGGTCGTTCTGCGCCATGACAGGCATATTGCCGGCATGCAGGCCGAACATGAACAGAAAGCCGAACATCAGGTATTTTCTGCGCATAATTTGCTCCACTTAAGAATAATATACATTTTAATGAAAACTGACGAACTCGTCTACCTGTTAAAGACTGTTGGCTGAACGGAACAGTTTAAAACCTTCGGTTGCCGAGCCTGAAAAACCGTAGAGATTGCCATCGCTGCACAGTTTCCATGAAGCGGTCAGGAAAGGGGCTTCAAAGACGGGCAGTTCGACGGTTTTTTGTGCTTCGGCGTTATCGCCCATTTTGATAAAACTCAAAGTGGCAGGCTTTGATTTGGTAATTACCATCAACACGGGTCTACCTGCATGCAGACCGGCGGTTTTAATAAAAACGATCGGTTCGCCTGGTTCGTATAGCCCGATATTTTCAGGTTCCTGAACCTCTTCAGCCATTTCGGCGGCAATCAGACTGCGGGAATCAGCTTCGAGATTGAATTGCACCCCATAAATGCGCTTTTCATCGGCAACGGCTTCAAGAGCTTCGGCCGGGTGCAGATTCGTCTGGTCGTTGCGGCAGACCAGCACGCCGCTTCCCGGTTCTTCAATGAGAAAGAGCTTGTCGGTGACGATTCTGATGCGGCCGGGGTTTTTGAAGGCAATTTTTATCTGGCGCTCGACCTTGCCGTTTTCGGGGTTCACAACTGCTATGCCGTCGGGTTCACGGGTCAAAACGTAAATGCGGTGGTTGAAGCAGGTGAGGTCGCCAAGCCGGCCGAAATTCAGCATGATATACGACCATTCGCCCTTTTTGCAGCACTTGAGCATGCTGTTGACCGAGTCGCTGAACCAGGCAGCACCGTCGCTGTCGATATCGTAGCCGCCGATACATTGATACGGTGCCACAGGCATGACACCAGGTGAAGCAAATTTAACCCCGAGCTGGTCAACTTCTTTGCCCCATTTGCCCTGGCATACCAGGGTGTGGTTCTGGGCCGAAGCCGGCGCCAGTGCGACGAAAAGCAGCGAGGCAGCCAAAATCAAAGCGAATATTCTGTGCATGCAGCAGCTCCCTTTTTGATCTTTTAAGCAGTCTACCAGAGAACCCCGCCCAATACAATCAACAGAGGATACAGACAGGGAAAACGGGAACTTTATTATCTTGTTAGTGCAAGTTACAGGCAGGTCAGGCGTTTGCATAAGCATCGCTTGTCGAGCCCCCATTATCCCCTGCAAACGATGCCGCTAAGACCGGACGTTTTGCCGGAGGGCAAAACGCGGGCGATTGCCGCAGGATGCGGCTTAGAGCCCGTGTGCCGGTCGTGCGTGCAGAGTAAGCAGCTGGGATTATGAGGGTGCGAAGATCGCAGGGCGTTGCAACGACTGACCTGCCAAAATGCAGTTGGATAGCAGAAAAAGTTCCCGTTTGCCTTAACGATATGATGAAACAGAAAACATTCTGCAGAAGTTTGCGTCTGAACTATATCGACCGGTTTCTTCTGTTGACTTGGACGGTGACGCGGGGTAGTATTAAATCATCTTTCATCATGTTTAAATATCTCAGAGTCTCAGTAACCGACCGTTGCAACTACCGCTGCATTTACTGTATGCCTGAAGAAGGCGTCTGTAAGCAATCTCATTCAGAAATAATGCGCTACGAGGAAATGCTGCCGGTGGTGCGTGCTGCCGTCGAAACCGGAGTCGAGCAGGTCAGGGTTACCGGCGGTGAACCGCTGGTCAGGGCCGGAATCGTAGATTTCATCGCCGATCTGGCGAAGATTCCGGGGCTTAAAGACCTGACCCTTACTACCAATGGTGCTTTGCTCGACCGGTTTGCCGAACCACTTAAAAAAGCCGGATTACTGCGGGTTAATGTCAGCGTCGACTCGCTCGATGCCGATAATTTCCGGAGAATTACCCGAAATGGCGATCTGGCCGACGTGCTGCGCGGTATTGAAGCCGCGGTTGCCGCAGGACTTGGCCCGGTAAAGATAAATACGGTGCTGATTCCCGGGCTCAACGATCACGAGATTCTCAATTTTGCAGATTTTGCAGCCACCAAGGGATTGTCGGTGCGCTTTATCGAGCGCATGCCCTTCAACACCGACAACCCGGAAGAACCGGTGGCTTTCATTCCTGAAGAACAGGTAGTCAATACCATTTCGACAAAATATCGTCTTGTTCCATTCGATGAACATTCATTCGGACCCGCCAGGAGCTATGCCATCGAGGGCACCGCAGGCCGCATCGGCTTCATCAGTTCGAGAAGCGCGCCTTTCTGCCATCTCTGCCGGCGCATGCGCCTGACCTGCGGCGGTTATATTCTGCCCTGTCTCGACTCGAGTTATGGTATAAATATCAGGGGCAAGTCCCCCGAAGAAGTGAAACAGGTAATAGCACGCCTTTATGAAGAAAAGGCGTCGTGGCACAAGAATCGCGCCTGTTTTGCGGCTACGTTCGATCATTCCCTGTCGAAAATCGGCGGTTAAGCAAGGAGCAGTTCTATGGCAAAAACGAAAAATCTCAGCCTCGGAATCGACCTCGGAGGCACAAAGGTTGCTGTTGGCCTGTGCAAGGGCGAAGAGATTCTGAAGAAGGCGATTTTTCCAACCCAGGCTTCTGCCGGCTTTGACGGGGTCATTTCCGTCATTCTCGGCGCAGTCGAAAAAGTCATGGAAGGCCATACCATCAAAGAGGTAGCCGGCGCCGGAATCGGTTCTGCCGGCCAGATTGACGCTGCCACCGGCGAGGTCATCTATTCCCCGAATCTTGGCTGGCGCAACGCGCCGCTGGGAGCTTCGGTAAGCAAGGCGCTCGGGGTGCCGGTCAAGGTCCTCAACGATGTTCGCGCCGCCACCGTTGCTGAGCAGAAATTTGGCAACGGATGTGGCCTCGATAACTTCGGCAATATCTTCGTTGGTACCGGCGTCGGTTCAGGATGGGTAATCAATGGCCAGCTGATGAACGGCATCACCAATTCAGCCGGCGAAATCGGCCATATCTGCATGGACCCGGAAGGCCCGCTCTGCGGCTGCGGCAACCATGGCTGTCTCGAAGCCTACTGCTCGGGCACCGGCATGGAAAACTACGTGAAGCACGAGTTGAAGAAAGGCCGAAAAAGCCTTATCAGTGACCTTGCCGAGCACCGGCTCGAAAATGTGCGGGGTCCGCTGATCGGCAAAGCGGCTGAACAGGGCGATGCCCTGGCACTTGAAGCTATTCACCGGGTCGGAAAATATCTTGGCCTGGCTCTCGCCAATGTTCATACCCTGCTGAATCCTGAAGTGGTGCTTCTCGGTGGCGGGATGATGGCGTTGAAGAAGTTTTTCCTGCCGATTCTCGCCGACACCCTGCGCCGTCATATCCTGCCGGTAGCCGCCAACCAGAATCGGGTTCTCGTCAAAGAAGCCCGTTTCGAGAACGACGCCGTACTGCTTGGGGGCGCTGCGATCTTTGCATGAAGCCTCTATACCCGGCCTCGTTTACCGCTGCCGATGTAGCCCGGCAACATTGGGCTGAAATTCCAGCCAACCTGCATTTTTACCGGCATCTTCGCAATGTCTGCCAGGGTTTTCCGAGTCTGGTGCTGGCCTGGTCGGCCCGCCCCGGCCTTGAAAACTTTGCCGCCGGAATTGCGGAGGGGTTGATCGGTTGCGGCATCAACGTTTTCATGCCGCAGCAGGCGACGCCGGTGTGCGCACTGTCGCAGGCGATCGGAACCCGCAATCTTCCAATCGGGCTATATCTCGATGCAGATCCGCAGCTGGAAATTCTGACTTTATCGGCTCTTTCCAGTCATGGGGGGCCTTTTGACGAGCAGGATGTTCTGGGCAGCCCGTTTGGAAAATCAGGAAAGAGCGGCGTTGCCGGTGAAACCGATGTCGAACGGGCATACGTCAACAATCTTGCCGGTCTGGCCGACCAGTTTATCGAAGCAGGCGAAGGGTATTCTTCGCTTGAAATACCTTTTCAGGGTCTGCTTGAACGGCTGCAGGCCACAGAAAGTCTGAAGATCCTTTTTCAGCATGACCAGGCTGGCCCAAAGGCGGTAATCAGCCCAGACGGCCAGGCACTGCAGATTTTCGACCGCGATGGCCGGCAGATTCCGCCCGCTGACGTTGCCCGCGATATCGCCGCCTACCTGGTAAAAGAGCGCCTGGCCTCCGGAACGGTTGTCGGCCCGGCCCGCAGCATGCAGGGTTTTCCGGCTTCTCTCGAAATAGTCGAAGTCGAAGGCTCACCGGTCGATCTCAGTCACCGCGCCAGTTTCACCGACCTGCTGCTCGGCTGGTGGCCCGATGGCCTGATGGCCCACCAGGGCAGCAGCTGCTTCGGCGACGCCATTCTCTCGGCCGTCTATTACCTCGAAGCCCGCCGCTGCAGGTGACCACTGAAATAACAAGCTTTGCGCTTATCTGCTTTGGCTGTCAATATCAGGGTCTGCCTGCAACCGGCCATTGGCTGCGCTGGTTTAAAGTTCAGAAGTGAAGGGCCTGTATCTGCCTGATTATCCATTCGGGGCAGACAGTGTCGCATCTGGTTTCGCGATAAAGTGGAATCAGCTCCTTAGCGTTCAGATCGTTACCTTCTGATTCAAGAATCAATGGACAATGAAACAGAATAACCAGAGTTTGTCCATTGCCAAGATCAGCTGTAAAAAAACCTTGCGAAATTACCGTAGCTGAATGATCGGCGCCTTCTATTCCCAGGTATTGTGTCAGAAGCCGTAATTCGCCGTTAACCTTGAATCCCGGGTGATACATTTTTTCTTCGGTAATTTTATACTCACATACATTTGCCGGTTGTGGCTGCGGGTATCCATTTTCAGTACATTCCTTGAGGTATTTAAGGTCATTTTCGCGATCCTCTTTGCACTTCTGGCATTTTTCCCCGAAATACCTGAACTGCTTGTCGACCCATGTTTTCATAGCTTCTGTCGGGCCGGCTACAGCGTGAATCCATGCGTCAATGTGATGCCAGTATGGAGTGGTGCGCTTGTCCATATAACTGCCACGCTCATCAGAACAGGCCTGTTCCCATGAGAGAACGCCTTTATTGATTTTCCCGTTAAAACAGCTCCAGAATTTGAACACCGGCTCAGTTGTCATGAAAAATTCGCTTTTGAGAGAACAACCCGCATCATAGAACTTCTCATTCACAAAATTCATGTAACGTGTTCCATCAGCACGTTTCACTTCATCTGCGGTTCTTGTGTATTCGCCGCTCCAGAACACCTGCATCGTCGGGTCACTGCTTTTGATTTTTCCGATGCTGATTTTTGCATCATTTTTGGCGACAACGTTTACACTTCCTGAGGTCGATGCCACTACCTCACCGGTTTTTTCGTCGCGTACCGCGACTTTGACGGCAAGAAGACCTTCATTGGGAAAACTGCGACGGAATTCTGGTTTTCGACTGGTCACCATTTCGGCGTCACCGAAATTCCACAGGTACAACGAAGTCGCCGGCGGATTCGTAACTTTCGCAGAAAAAACGCATTCCTTTTCTGGCTCTATTTCGCGGGAAACAGGGTCGAGAAGAATCGTGGTCCGCGATTCCACAGTCAGGGCACGCGAAATTTCGCCGAGAGACTTGCGGATCTTCGCTCCGGCTTCGAAAACTCTGACTTTTATGGTGTAATTTCCTGGCTTTTCAAAAAACATGCTGACCTGGTTTTTTGCCGATCGATCAGATGTAACAGCGGCCATTTCAGTTCTGGTCTTGCCTTTGGCCCCGAATTCCCAGAAAAATTCCACTTTTTTGATATTGGGTGGCAGCTTATGAGCTTCAATTGTAAAAGGTTGCTCAGTTAATATGGCGGTGACGGGGAAGGCGGGTGATTGCAGGGCAAGGTTCACCGACTTGTCCTGAACGGAGAGGGAGAATTTGCCTGGGCTCCGGTAGCTTTGGTTGACCGCGACCAGGTATAGTTTTTCTTCGGCGCTGAGGTCGCATTCATATACGTCGCCTGAATTGAGAAGAACCATTTCAGCTTTTGCTGGTTGAGCGAATTTGTCACCGATGATGCGGTAGATGCTGACATTGACCTCTTTGCCGGTTTCTTCGAGCTCGATCTTTATAGAGCGGCTTTTGCCGGCCTCAACTTCGGCTTCAACCTTCATCACCATTGCCGAAAAGGTTTCGGGAAGATTTCCTGCCCATTTTTCTGGACCTGGTCTGGCATCGGAAATGATAATTTTCTCATCTGTGCAGTCTGAAGGTCTGATTTGCTTCCCTGCAGCGATGGCGCGTCTAACGGCAGGACTGGCGGCATCGAAAAGAAGGTGCCCGGCAAATTCAGAGAAAAAGGTTCCCAGGGTTTTCTTACCGAATTGGTAAATGTATTTATCCAGAGGCACCGCAACCGTGAAAGGCACGGGGCAATCCATGGTCGATTGCCACATGGCTTTGAAACTGGTTCCGGGGGCATTCTTTATGAGAAATTCGATAAAATGGGCAGCCTGATAAGCGTGGAATTTGTCGTTATCGAAAAGTGATTTTGCCAGGAATTTTTTGCTGATTCCTTCGCCCATCTGATCGATCGTTCCTTCCCAGGCTGTTTTGTCAGCAGCGTAATCAGCTGTTGCTTCGGCCCACCACATTTTCTGGCCGAGAGAAACGATATTCTGGTATTCGTTCTGAATTGCATGAAAAAGCTCGTGCGCGCAGATATTTTTGAGACTGTCGTCGCTGTCGAAAGAGGTCGGAATATACAGAGCGCCGACAAAACCGGAACGATAGGGATCTGAACCCGGCTTGTACCAGTTTGTGATCAGGTAGTCCTCAACACCGACGAAAGTCCAGATTTTAAATGACTGCTCGAGGAGAATTCCCGTCAGAATTGCGTTTCTGGCGCCTGTAAATGGCATTCGAAACCCGGCTGCCCTGTATGCCAGGTATGAGTTGTCCATGGCTGCAGAAATCCGGGCCAGCATGTCCTGCCAGCTGTACGAACCCGTGCCGATAGAATGCATGTTTTTTGTGTCGAGAACATATCTGAAGTTCACTGTGTCGACAATTTTGTACCCTTTTGCCAGGTAATAGAAAGCCCACATGCTCAGATGAGGCGCCTGAAAAATGACTTCCCCTGCGGCGGTATCTACCTTGATCGGAACCGTGATCCATTCACGGGTTTTCTCGTTCCAGAATGCTCCAAGCATTCCCTGCTCCGGCTTCAATTCTGAGCTGATGGCGGCAGGGTTAAAAGACATCCGGATCGTAAGCGGAGACTTGAATGAAGGATCAGCAGAGTTTTCGAGAGAAATATCGAAACAGGAGAAATCGCTGAAGAGTTTTGTGGGAAACCCGCCTCTGGCCGCACCTGGCTGCATGGAAACCTGTCTTACCACAACATTTTCCTGACGGGCTAACGCTCCGGGCGGAACTTCGACGGTAATTCTGCCCGGAACCGAAACTTTTCCGCCTTTGGGGCCAATTTTCCCGGAACCGATTACTTCGCCAACCTTCAGGCTTTTTGAGTTTTCAGACCCGGTATTTGAAGTAATTGCGGCATTTAGTTCGAGGTTTTCAACATCATTGCCCTTCCATTTGCATGACTGATAGAAAGCGAAGGCTTCGCGTGGTATCTTTTTTACCTTTTCGGGGAGCGTAATGCTGGTAAGAAATACTTTCTTTGCCCGGGTAATGAAACCCATGAAGGTGGTGTTACCTTTGTTGTCGAGATAGCGAACAAACACAGCTGGTAACCCGCCGATTTTAAGCTCTTCTTCAGCAGTATCGGCATAGTCGGTTTTCATTTTTTTTATCAGAAGTTGCTGAAATTTTGCGGCTTCGGCAGGAGAATTCAATTCCTGCGGCCGGCAATCCAGCAGAATTACCAGCGGTTGAGCTCTTCCAGTTTCGAGGGCGAACAGCTTCTGCCCCTTCTGTTGGTCGTCATCCGCGAGTTCCCACCCTTCTGGTGGTGACACCGTGAAATCGCCACAGTCGGTCGCGGCAAATGATCGAACTGAAGGTAGAAAGATAACCAGAAGCGCTGCAAACAAAGTAACCAGACGACAAAAGATACTCCGATATTTTCCAACCATGGTTTTCTCCTGAATTCAGGTGGTGAACCGGCTTTCGAGGGAAGGCGGGTTTATAATCGAATTATTGTTTTTCGAACAGGCAGACGAGCTCGACGTGGTGGGTGCGGGGGTAGAGGTCGAAACCGGCGACTTCACTGAGGCGGTAGCCACTTTTGACGATGGCGGTAGCGTCTTTTTCGCAGGCGTCGAGATCGCAGAAGACGCAGACGATCTTTTTGGGCTGCAGCTTGCTGACGGTGCGCCCGATGCCGGGAGTGCCGGTGCGTGGCGGGTCGAGAAGCAGAACGTCGGGTTCGGGCTTGAACTTTGCCAGTTCCTTGATTGCATCGCCTTCGGTAAGGCTGATGCGATCAGCGAAACCGCTGCGGATGATATTGCGCTGTCCGGTGCGAACTGCGCCGGGGTGCGATTCTACGGCTTCAACCAGGGCACCTTTGGCGGCGAGTGCCAGAGTGAAATTGCCGGCACCGGCAAATCCTTCAACGATGCGGGTTGTCGCAGACGGTTGGCAGAATTCGACGACCTTGCGCACCAGTACGGGGTTCTGAAAGATGTTTCCCTGTACGAAAAATGAAGGCTCGGCGTCATAGGGGCCGCCGTCAACTTCAGGAGCCACCAGACCGGTGACGTTGACCGGGCCAATGACCTCTTTGATTTTGCCGTCAAAAGTGGCAATGGACATGCCCTTGAGGTTCAGGCTGCGCATGACCTTCATGAGCTCGTCGTAACAGTGTCGAGAGGTTTTGCCCTTCATCAGCACCGCATGGCCGGTAACCCGGTCGGAATTGTGCGCCGAAGAAGACATCAGCGTCAGGCTGTCGAGCATGATCGGAACCTGGTTGAGAATCTTGCGGGCTGCTACCAGGCGGCGGTTCAACGGGGCGGTAACCAGGGCACATGAGGTAACCGGCACTACACCACCCGGCACCGGGGTTGGCCAGTTTTCGGAAGCAAGAAAGCCGGCTTCGCGCTCTTCAAAACTGCGACTCTGATGCAGGCGCACCCTGGGTAGATACCTGATGATTTCGCGCGAGGCGTGAAAACTGTGGCGGAAAGCATCGCTGCCGCCTGGTACCCGCGTCAGGGCACGGTCAATCATCGCCTGTTTCTCTTTTTTGCGGCCTTTCTCAGAGAGCTCGAGCAGATCGCAGCCGCCGCAGGGGCCATGGTAGAAACAATCTGGTTTGATGCGATCTGGTGAGGGTTCAAAAAGGCCGGCATCGACAACTTTGATTCTGTCGTCACTGTCGTCGAGGTGC
>CAZPCO010000079.1:0-10468 GCA_964585025.1 uncultured bacterium
GGTTTCCATGAAGTCTGCAATGAACTGCTGGCCGACGTTGCCTTTGGCGTTGTCATCCTGATCGTAGAGCTGCAGCGAAATTCGGAAAAAGCTGCGGGAATAACCCGCCGAAGTGATTGTTTCAGGTCTGATCTCGAAAAAATTGACCTTGTCGCTGAGAACGTTGCGATGAGTTCCGCCGCTGATTTTCGGATGCGGGTGGAAAACGCGTTCAAGAGTTTTGAAAGCCGAACCGGACTTGCTTTTAAGAATGTATTCGACCCGGTTCATGCGACGGTAGCTTTCTGGACCGCTGCTGGTCGGTATGACCTTGCTGGTGAAATCTTCGCCATTGAAGGTGAAGAAAGAGATGGTTAAGTCGCTTCCTGTGGTGGTTTCAGTAAAGATGTCGCTGATGCTGTGACTTTTGTCGTTGACAAAGACGAAGCATGAGAGCATCAGATCCATTTTCAGCTGGCTGAGAATCTGCTGCCCCTGCATGACGACGTTGTTGCGCTGCACGCCTTTGAGGGCAGAACGGCTGCCATGAGAGAGTATGCGGTAGGTTGGAATGAGAATCAGCATCATGATGGCGCAGACAATCATGACTTCCACGAGAGTAAAGGCCTGGCGGCGTTCTTGTTTCATCTGGCCGGTTTCTCCATGACAATTGTCGAAAAAGCCATTTGACCGCGGCTCAGCCAGGATTTTACTTTGTTATTGCTTTTCACTCTGACCTGCACCGTAACCAGAATACCGTTTCCTGAATCGCTGACTTTCTGCATACTGATCTGACGCTCGAAAGAATCACACTCTCTGAAGTAGGAGGTTGCGGCAAAAATGGGTTTTTCGAGAACGCCATGCCAGGTATCGAGCGGAAAAATGTCGGGCTTGGTGATGTATTTAGCCGCCCATTCGTAGCCCATCCCCTGGGTGAACTCGATAACTTCGCTGCCGAGCGAGCTGGCGAGAAATTCGTAGTAAGCGTCCATGCTCTGCGAGCTGGAAGACTGGTTGATCAGAAAAAACGACAGCAGGGCGATCTGCAGGATGACCATGCCGATCAGCACTTCGACGAAGGAAAAACCTCGACGCCTGTTCATGTTATTCCTTTCGATAGGCGATATCTTCGAATCTTACCCATGGTGAAATGGTCAGAGAAAAGATTTCTTCGCTGTCTGTATTGGTCTTCAGTTTCGGGTCGTAGGTTATTTTTCCTGGGGAGGATGGGAAGCGACTGAGGAAAAGCTGGTCGACGCCCACTGCGCCAAATACGTCGAGAGGCTTTGAGGGCACGATCGAACCGGTGTTTGAATCGTTGAATGCGAGCAGACTTGCTTCGATGCGAGCTTCGGTGCCAACCCGGATGTTGCCTTTGCGGGTGAAGAGTATGCAGAGGTCGCGGTCTGGATTCTCACGCTTGAGGCCGCAGTTGATAGTGAACCCGTTGGGGGCAAGAATAGCGCCGCTGCCTTTAATGATCAGGTGATCTTTGCCGGCCGGCGGGTTGAAGCTGACGTGGTCGAGTTCGACGCTGACGACGCCGCGCAGGTTGAGCACACCGTTGGTTTTGTCGTAAATGCCGTTCTTTTCGAGTTCGGATGCATAAAAGTAGCGGGCAGCGCAGAGGGTATAGTGTCTGAAAGGCCTGAAACCCTCGCCGCCGGTCATGGTCAGGTCGCTCAATGGAGATGAGTCGCGACCGAAGAATCGAGGAGCTTCTTTGAATGCCGCAGTCATTTCAGTCTTCTGAAAATCCTGGCCCTGATAATACAGATAATCTTCAACCAGATTTGAATATAGCGGCAGAGGGGGATTGGTACGCCCGATCAGTTCTTCAAGACGCTGGTAGGTTTCGCGTCGCTTCTGCACATCGGCCGACATATCTTCTTTGTAACGGGTTGCATTGGGTGAAAAACAGACGAAGTTTGCGCTTTCTTCGAGCATCTGTTTGCCCTCGGCCGGAATGTTTTTGCCCTGGGCTTTGGCCTGAGAAGCATCGAGGGCAAAGTGAACAACATACAGCCATTTCTGGTTAATTGAACCGCGCAGCAGACTGCTCAGATAGCCCTGATCTTTCGGACCGGCAAAGTCGATGCCGGCTGGAAGCTGTTCGAGGATTTTGTCTGGGCTGCCAGGAACGACGGAAAGAGTATTTCTCGCCTCTTTTTCGTGGGCGTCGGCGGTTCCGGTCGTTCTGGCGGCCGGGCAGCGCTTGAAAGAGAATACGCCCTTGATGCCGGTTACCTGGTCTATTCCTTCAACATTCAGCTCGGGAATCAGCTTGAGACATTCGGACTGGTCGATGGTGAATGATTCGGTCGGCAGTTGCGGCAGAAGTGCGCTGCTGTCGCCATCGGAGGTGTTGAAGAAGATACGTTTGTTTTCGTTGTTCTGGTCAGCCTGACCAAAATAGACCAGGCCGCGTTTGTCGGCCTGAATCGAGCTTTGATCCTGGAGGATGAGTTTCTGACCCTGGTTGAAGCTCTGGCCTCGATAGCCTTCGTTGAATTCACGCAGACCGTTACGCACCAGCAGAGCGAAGTCGAGAGGAAAAGTCATGGCATAACAGTCTTCGCGTTTTTTGAAGTTTGAAACGAGGCAGGCGCATCTGATGTCGAAGTGGCGGCGGCGCTGACATCGCGCCAGAGTCTTTCCCGACGGGGTTTCGAGGGCGGCGTCGACAAAAATTTCGAGGGTGCCCAGCCCTTCGCCGGCGTGGTATTTCTGGTTCTGCGGGGTAAGGGTGCGTTTGTCGAAAATTCTGCCAGTCAGGGTGTAGTTCAGTTTTGCGCCATTGAGAAGTGCGCTCTTTTGTGCTTCGAAGAGAGGGGCAGTCAGTGCAAAAGTCGTGTTGTCAATAGTTGCGCTGCGCATCCTGTCGATGACGGCCTTGGTCAGAGCATGACCGGGGTCGCGGGTCGAGATTTGAATGTTGCTGAATGCTGAATCAATGATGATCTCAGTGAGATTACGCAGTTTTTCGCGGTTGACGTGGTAAAACGATGAGAATGCCAGCTGTTTGGAAAAATTGTGGTAGAAGAGAATAAAAATGCCCATCACTGTCACCACAGAAAGCACTACGTAAAACACCACCCCGCGCCTGCGGTCGGCAGGGCGAAGGTGGTGTTTATGAGTGTCGGTAACTGAGCTCAAGGGCTGACTTCTTCCTCGTCGGGTGAAACCATCTTGACTTCGGTCGTCGGGCTGGCGATGGTTTCTTCGCTGTTTGCTTCGACTGTTGCCGCTTCGGCAGTTTGACTGCCGTTTTCTGCATTAACCATAGGCTCGGCCAGGTCGTCATACTCAGCCGGGCGTGCCTGATAATCTGCGGTTGCGGCAGGTTCGACAGCCTCGGCGGGTTGCTGGACCGGCTGTATCTGCCGAAGAGGTGCGGGGGCCTGCAGACTGTCATTTTGCTGTTTCAGATAACTGTTCATCAGAAATGATGCTACCATGGCAATACCCAGCAGGGAAAGCAGCAGATACCGTGTTGAAGATGCAGCTGCGACCGACGGTGCCGCATTTGTTGTCGAGGCTTCAGCTGCAGATGCTGCCGTGGCCGCTTCTGTCTGAACGGCTTTGATTATTGCTGCTATCGAGGCGGCTTCGCGGCCTGAAATGGGCTTGCGGTTGACTTTAAGAAGGTTGAGTGATTCAGCTGCCTGCTGGCATTCAGGGCAGCTAGCCAGATGTTCTCGCAGTTCTGCGGAGAACTGGCGGTTACCAGAAGTCAGTTCTTCAACAAATTTTTCACAGATTCTGGTCATAGATTTCCTTCTTCCAGCCTGTTTTCAACTTCTCGAGAACACGCATCATTCTCATTTTTACTGCGCCGACACTCAGACCGGTCAGTTCAGCGATTTCTGCAAATGGCAGATCCTGAAAAAACCTGAGTTCAATGAGCACCTGTTCTTCAGGGGTCAGCCTGGAGAGCAGATCTTTGACTTGAGTGCGATTGTTGGCGCTGTCTTCGAAGGTGTCGGTGTAATCTCGGGCAAAGCTCGCCTCCATGAACTGACGCTGACACTTCTGGCGTCTGGTCCAGTCGATGAAGGTATTTTTCGCGATTGAAAAAAGCCATGACTTGAACGACCGACCGGTTTCATACCTGTCGAAGGCTTTAAAAGCCTTCAGATAAGCTTCCTGGGCGATATCATCGACTTCAGCTTCAGGCAGGCCGAGATATCTCAGAAAAAAACCGAGTGAGCGCCATGTTTCTTCGATCAGCCGCGAAAATTCTCTGTCGTTGTTCACATATCAGTTCCTTCGCTAATTAATACGAGCGGAATGGTCAAAAGATAACATATTTTTAGCGCGAATTTATTACCTCGATCGTTTTAACCGCAATGGTCTGATCGGGCAATATCCTGAATGGCATGGCTCTGATCTTGATGCTGTTGCCTGGTTGCGTCACGAAAGCTTTTCCTGGTCGCGGCAAAGCCAGAATCATCTTGTTGTCGGCCGTAACCCCGAGCAGAGAACCGTCGTGGCTATTGACCTGACTTACCTGCAGTCTGTATTCGGTTATGGTGGCAGCGATGGGGGTATAACCCTCTGAGGGCGTTGCCGGGGTGTCTTCGCTCGACCCCGATAGATAGAAAAATAGAGCGAGTAGAAACATGCCGGCGAGAAATGCTCTTTTGATCAGGGGATAGAATTCTGAAACTCCCTGAAATTTTTCTGAAAGGTTGCTCCAGTTGATTTTGCCGGCCAGATCATTCAACCGTGCGGTTTCACGGCTATCGGCTTCGGAAACTTCATTCGTCGCCTCTTCAGCCCGGCGTTTTTCCAGATATTTTCCGATGTCTTCTGCAGAAGCAATGTTCAATTCAATCAGAGTGGTCTTGATCTCTTCGCAAGGCCTGGAAAATACATGCTGCATGCCAGTTCTGATTCTCGCAAGGCGATCCAGGTCGTATATGCTTTCCATGACCGGGTTGGCAAGGTAGAAAGACAGGCAGGCGGTTAACTGCTCGATATTGGTCTCGCGTTCGAGAAATCCGGCCAGCAGATCGCGGATACCGGAAAATTCAAAGTGAACCAGTGAACTTATGGCTTTACTTCTGATTTTCAAATCTTTGTCGCTAAGCATCGATGCGAGAAGCTGCCTGGCCGAATCAGGGTTCTGCCGGCACAGACTGCGCAGAAGTGCCGTTCTGATAACCATGGAAGGTGAGTTGATGAAATTGCGGATCTGCAGCATGAAAGCATCGTTGTCGAAAGAAGCCAGATATTCGAGAGCGCTGGCAACCAGATCTTCATTGTCATTACGCAGGCATTTGGCGGCTTTATCGCGCCAACGGCCGTCACGACTGATGACTGCCGCCCTGAAAGCCGCTGGAAGCAAGGCAGACCCGGTTTTTGCCATGCCGAAGGCCTTGTCTATAACTGCTGGGGCATCAGGCTCGCCGGCTACTCTAATGCGTAGAAGTTTTTTCAGTAGCCCTTTTTCACTTGAAATCCCGGGTTCGGCAGGGGCTGTCTCCATTCGGCGTGGCTTTTCAACAGCCAGTTTTAGAAGTTCGTGGCTTTCTGAAGCCGATCTGGCGGCAACAGCCTCAGTCACTTCAGGAATCTGCAACTTTTCGTGCAACAGAAGCACCAGTTCGTTGCGAGTTTCAGGGTCAGCACTATCATATGAATTGATGCAGCTCTCGACAAAATGGCGGGCCTTGAGACGATTGGGGTATTTTTTCAGCGTGACGAGGTATTGTTTAAAATCCGGGCATATTTCTGCCATCCGGATCATGGCGCAACAGTTCTTCTGAAGCTCCTGAAGAAATGGCAAGCGCTCAGGCTGCGTCTTTTCCATGATGTCGCAGATTCTGAACGGCATTTCGCGGTCAGGGTTCGAGATGATTATGGCCGCGATTATCTTTTGCAGTTTTTCGTCCTTTTCGACAGCAAGAATCTCAAGCAAACTGGAACGATTCAGGTTGAATGGCATGACTGAGATAGCGCGCAGAGCGGCAAGTCGCGTATAGTAATCACCCTTTCGCAAAGACTGAGCCAGGAAGATGGCGGCGCTCTGCGGGTGCCGTCTTGCCAGCCCTCTGATTGCTGCAGCTCTGATGACCGGGTCGGGAGAAATGACCAGACGGTCGAAATTTTTCTGCAGTCGATCGGGAAAACGGGCTATGAGGCCTTCCAGACATGCCATCTGCAGAACTGAAGAGGTGTGATACAGGTTGTTCTCAAGCAGGTCTGCGAGTTCATCTGGCCAGAATTGGCTGCAGCGTTTGATTATCTGAGCATGGACAACCGGGTCAGACGCAGCATGCCAGAGGATTTCGATGGTTCTGGCACTGTCCTTTTTCAGAGTGGCTGTAGCGGTGCGATCTATTGCCTGCAATTGCTCAGGGGCGGTCATTTTGGCAAATTCAGATGGTGTGATACGATTCCTGGTTTTTTGCTGTTCCGACTGTTTGCCGGCCAGGCGTTCTTCAACCGAAAGAATGGCATGATCGAGCAGCATTCTGCATTCGCCGTCTTCCTCGACACCGCGCTGCTGCTGAAGAGCTTTGAGAATATCTGCCGAAGCACCGGTGCGGATAATCTTTTCGATGGCAAAAACCCGAAAAGTTTTAACCGGAGCTGAAAGTTCGCTGATCAGGCTCTGAAGGTCTTCCAAATTGATGCAACCTTTGCTGCTGGTAAGAAAAACTGTTTGCGAGAGATATCAATATTCTGCATTATCGATGGCTATCATGCAAGGATTCTTTCAATTAACCCAACGCAAAAGCTAACTGCTTCTCAGATGCAGGATTGAATCCTGTCATATAAATCGATCGTGTTCCATGTTCTGGTCGTTATGATTGTCGAAAATGCTGATCGACAGGATGACAGCGTGACAGACGCTGCGCAGGCAGAGACAAAAAATATGGGATGGCTTTCATTGCCAGGTGCAGTGCCATGAAGTGGTCGATTGTTATGGCAACGACTTCTGTATTGCTAATCTCACCAAAGTGACAAATATTATTGAAATAGGAAATTGAGTGTTGGTTGAGGTTTGCCATGCTTGTTCGATGGTTCAGGATCGCGGGCAAAAAAAATCGGACATTCCCTTGCGGGTTTTAAAAAAAGCTGGCATAATTCTATGTACAAACTTCGGTTTGCGTTTTTTTTGTTGTTGTAAGCCCTGTATAAGTATGTGAGTATCAAAAGGGGGTTGCCATGAGGCGCCACAACGTAATCAGTATCGCATTAACCGTATTATTCTTCTTCGCTTTCTCTACATGCAGTGACGCGGCCGATAAACAGCGCCCGTCAAAATCCCCCCAGGAACTGTATAAAGAAATGATGCTGCACCTCGACGAAATCGAGCAGCATGCACCAAAATGTCAGATCAGCGTCTACAAGATGAGAGATGCTCTGAATAAATTGTATTCGCACATTTCCGGCGATCTGACTGATCCCTTCGACACCAAAGGCAATCTCGCCGTTCCCGACATGGAAAAAGGCGCCACGATGTATGACCGTTCCATGGCAATGCGCGATGAAGCTCTCAAAAAGGAACTTTTCAACCTGGTCAACAACCATGTGTCGGTCGGTTATCAGCGCGCCCAGGATCTAATATTCAGCGATCTCGACAACCGCGACGGCTATGTCGAATGTGTCTATACCGGCCGCAAACTCAAGACCAGCGGTGAACCTGATGCGACCAATATGAATGTCGAACACACCTGGCCTCAGTCTCTTGGTGCCGTAGGCATTGCAAAATGCGATCTGCATCATCTTTTCCCTGCCGATTCAAAGGCTAACGGTATCCGTGGCAACAATCCGTTCGGTATCGTAAACAGCGTATCCTGGGAACAGGGTGGGAGCAGCACTGACGGTGATGTGTTCGAAGTGCGCAAAGAACAGCGCGGTAATACTGCCCGCGGTATGTTCTACTTCGCGATTCGCTATGGAAAACGCATCAGTGACGCTGAAGAAGCTGTTCTGCGCAAATGGCACAAAGAAGACCCGGTAGACGAACTCGAAAAGAAGCGCAACGACCGCATTCAGAACTTTCAGAACAATCGCAATCCTTTTGTCGATAAACCTGAATTCGTCGAACAGATTTCTGACTTCTAAGATTTAACAATAACTAAAACGAAATCACCCCGCATGATCTGCGGGGTGATTTCGTTTTAGCGTTGGTTCATTCGTTGTTTACGGGCTTCAGTTCGAGAATTCCGCAGACGGTTTCAGGGTCAAGGCGGTATTCACAGCCTTCGCCGCCGCAGAAGCCGTGAACAGACAGCAGACGTAAAGTCAGCCGGTTCCATTTCAAAGTTTTGCCGGTCTGGCTGTCGGTAAGATTTACATCGCCTTTTTCAAAGAGTCCATCGCCCCACGGGCTTGGAATTTTGCCGCGATCGTCACGAACGGTAATCTTATAGCGGTTTTCAACAAGTATTTCCTGTTCCATGAGATCGGCGCCAAGATCAGCAAGCTGCTGCAGGCGTTCGGCAATCTGCGTCGCGGTAATTCCGAGGCGCGAAAGGGTCTGGGAATCAGCAGCAAGAATATCGGCAAGTTTCCGGTCGTCATCGCCAAGAAAGCCCTTGAGAGTGAGAACGCCGGGCTGCATTTTCGCCTGAACAAGGTCGAGTTCTGGAGTCTGTTTCACTGTGACTGTCCTTTCTCAGGAAAACTTGTCGTAAAAGATCTGGGATTTCGGCATACCCTTGGAAGTCAGCACCTTTTCGCAGGCATCTATCATGCCGGGGCTGCCGCACAGGTAAGCTTCGATGTTTTTCATGTCGGAATAGTTCTCGGCCACTACATTGGTGATGAGACCTTTGACATATGGGTGTGGGCTGTCATCACGAGAAAGAGCCGGCACAAATCTGAACCAGGGGTGCTGTTTTTCGATTGCTTTGAATTCTTCGACATAATAAAGGTCTTTTGTGGTTACCGCGCCGAAGAAAAAGGTCGCTTTGCGGTTGTTTATGCCGCGATCGATCATATCGAGAATTATGCTGCGAATTGGAGCAAGGCCTGATCCGCCGGCGATACATACTATTTCGCGGTCGGTGTCGCGCAGAAAAAATTCACCGAATGGAGCGATGAGCTTGACTTGATCCCCTTCTTTGAGATGATTGAAAACGTAAGTGGTGACCATGCCATTTGGAACCAGTCTGATAACCAGTTCGATGGCCCGGTTGTCGCTTGGTGCTGAACTGATCGAGTAGGCCCGCGAAGTTTCGGTTTTGACGTCATCGTATGGTTTGCTGAAGAGATTGGCGAACTGACCGGCCTTGAATTTGATCGTTTCGCCCTCGGGCAGTCTGAAGCGCAGACCCTTGATATCGTGGGTGAAATTGGTGATCTTTTCGATGACGGTGTCGAATTCCTTGATGCTGAGAAGCTCTTCAGGAACTTCGATTTGGATGTCGTTCTTGACTTTGACCTGGCAGGCAAGGCGCACGTTGTTTTTGCGCTCTTCGTCATTTAAGTAAGGCGTTTCGGTGGGCAGTAGCGGGCCGCCGCCTTCCATTACCCGGCATTTGCATGTGCCGCAGCTGCCGCGTCCGCCGCATCCTGAAGGCAGAAAGAGCTTCTGACCCGCCAGGGTTGTCAGCAGGCTGGCGCCCCCTCTGGCTTTGAATGACTTTTCACCTTTGTTGACATCGATGTTTACTTCACCATAATTGGCAAAAACATACTCGGCGATCAGCAGCAGAATGGTAAGACCGCCGGTTAGGGCGCTGATGACCAGAATTGCAGTTAACATGAGTTCTACCTTGTCAGTTGATTTTTACGATACCTGAGAAGCCGATGAAGGCCATGGCGATAAAACCTGTGATAATCAGGGCAATACCCGGGCCTTCGAGCTCCGGAATCACTTTCGATTTTTTCTCCATGCGGGTTCTGATACCTGCGAGTGCCAGAATTGCCATTGCCCAGCCGGTGCCGGCCCCCAGGCCATAAGCAATCGACTGCATAAAAGTGTATTGCCTGATGACCAGAAAGAGTACGCAGCCGAAAATGGCGCAGTTGACGGTTATCAAAGGCAGAAAAATGCCGAGGGTCAGATAAAGAAGAGTACTGACCCGCTCGATAATCATTTCGATGATCTGCGTAAAGGCGGCAATGACGATGATAAATGCCACATACTGCAGATATTCGAGCCCGAAAGGAACCAGTAGTTTGTGATATACCAGCCAGTTGAGCGGCGCAGTGCAGGTAGAGACGAAAATAACCGCAACACCAAGGCCTAGAGAACTTTTCAGGTCCTTTGATACTGCAAGGTATGAACACATGCCGAGGAAGTTTGTCAGCAGGATATTGTTGGTGGTTATTGCCGCGAAAAAAATGACCAGGGGGTGAATATTCTGAATATCCATTATTTCTTTACACCTCCTGCCTTGAGTGCCCGGGTGACCCAGATGACGGTGGCCAGAGCGAAAAAGCCGCTCGGTGCGATGACCATCATATTCCATCGCGTCCAGTCGGCGGGAAGCACCTGAAAACCGAAAAAGGTTCCGAGGCCGAGAGG
>CAZPCO010000080.1:0-594 GCA_964585025.1 uncultured bacterium
ATTATCGCCGACCGCCATCGGATCGGATACTTCAAAGCGGCTGTCAGTCGAATTCCAGATCGCCTTGAACTTGTCGGTAAGATTGATTTTATCGAGAACGTCCTGAATAGTGTTGGCACCGGTCAGATCGACCTCAACAGGTTTGCCATCAGCACCTCTAATGACCATAAAACCGGCTTCGGGCGGCGGCACGATGTCAGAAAGCATACTGGCAGCAGTCAATGGCGGGCCACTGGAAACCAGTGAATCACCAACGACGGTGTTGCCTTTTGTCGCTTTCAACAGACCCAGATTGCGGGTAACCGTGGTATTGTCGCGAATCGTGATGGCCTGGGTGCCATAGAATTCTTCGATGGCGAAATCGTTAGCGCCGACAGTGTTGTCAGTGATGAGAATGCGGCCGCTGGTCATGTCGAAACTGGCGGTCTGCCTGCCACCGGTAGCTGCGTTAATCGCATCTATGGCGTCCTGCGGCGTGAGAATTCCGGTCAGGTCGACTGGAGGCACGGTCGCCACCCCGTCGTGACCGGTGATCGTCATATAACCGGGTTCGATTCCTTTACCACCATTGGCCAGGGACAATGGAGATGACGG
>CAZPCO010000080.1:604-10464 GCA_964585025.1 uncultured bacterium
CGACTCCCACATTGTTGAGAAGACCGAGATCGGCGGCGGTATGTGGTTCAAGGTCCTTGACATAAAGCTGGGTGCGTGTCGATGTAATCGATAACTCGCCGCTGCCGCCGGTCAGATCTTTGATTTCGAGGCGCTTGTGAATCATGTCGAATTTGGCTTCGAGAGCCGAACCGCCTTCGACGGCGTTGATTTTTGCAATTACATCGGCAACGGTGGTGGAACCCGAAACATCGACACGATGGTTGCGGCCATCGCGGGTATTGATGTTAAGATAGCCGTCTGAAAGGCCAAGACCGTCGTTGAGGTCTGAAAGGTTGGTGAATTCAGAAAGCATCTTCGGATCGGAAAGGCCTACCAGCAGATTGGTATAACCGGCGTTGCGATAAATTCCAAGTGAAACTGCCGTATCGGAAGGAACTTCTTCGATACCAGCCTCGAAAGAACCGGTGTCGTTGATGATACCGATGACATCATCGATGCGATGTGCGGTCGAAAGGTCGATCTTATGTTCGACTCCAGCCTGATCAGTAATGATGATCGAGCCATCCTGCACTCCACGACCTGAATTCAGAGCAGTAAGCGGCAGGCTTTCTTCGAGCGGCGGCAGCGTGTAGGTGAAGGTGGGCGTGCCGGTTACCGGTTCGCCTCCAAAAAACATTTCCAGCCCACTGATACTTTTTTCAATAACAGTGCCGCGTTCTATTTCTGCCTTGATTCGCTTGGAATCACCACCATAGAGAACATCGAGGGCGCTGTTCTTGTTTACGGCGCTTCGATCTTCGCCGAGTGAATAAGTGACGACCCCGTTGTTGTAACCAGGGGTCTGACCTGAAACTGTTGAAAATGGTCTGGTATCGACATCGTTGCCGGCAAAAATGTATTCACCGGCTACCTGCGTATTGCCGACATCGATCAAATGCAGCATCAGTTCATCGATTTCCTTGGCAATGGCATCGCGGTCAGACTGAACCAGAGTGTCGTTGGCGCCCTCTACCGCAAGCTCGCGAACCCTCTGCAGAGCAGTTTCAACGGTCGTCATCGAGCCGTCGACATTTTTATACCAGTCTTTAACACTATTGATGTTGCGAATGAACTGGGTATTTTCATTGATTTCAACCTTGTTCTGCATCGCAAGAGCATTGTCTACCGGGCTTTCAGAAGCCATGATATATTTTTTGCCCGAACTGATCTTAACCTGAATATCATTCAGGGCGGAATTGTTGCGATTAACCTGAGTAAGAAACGAACTGTAAATAAACTGATTGGTTACCCGCATATCACCTGTCTCCTTATTTGCCTGCTAATTCTTCTTTATTGTCGTTGCAATCAGAGCATGCCGTTGATCACGGTGTCCAGCATCTCGTCGATGGTGGTGATCACCTTGGCTGCCGCATTGTATGCATGCTGGAACTTGATAAGATTTGCCAGTTCCTCGTCGAGCGACACCCCGGAAAGTTCAGCCCGCTTGGAGTCAAGCTGGGTCATCAGACTGGTGCTGTAGGTCATCTCGCTTTCGTATTTCTGGCTTCTGGCAGCAACTTCGGTTACCACTTCATTGTAAAAGTCGTTGAACGAAGACTTGCCGTCGTTGAAGAAGTTTGTCTGTTTAAGCTGAGCGATACGGATCGCGTTCGAACCGTCACCAGAACCGTTGAAAATGGGCAGCCTGCCGTTCACACCCTCCAAAGTTCCGCCTGCAGCAGCAATGGTGTTCAGATTGTCACTGATATAGTCTTCAAGGGCAAGGTTTTGAATTGCGTTCTTATATGGATTATCAGTATCAAGATATTCAAGTGGCTTGAAGAAATTGCGGCCGGTTTCTCCATCCAGGCCAAAACCATTGCGATGCACCTGGTTGGTTTCAACTGCTACGGTGTATGCCAGCTTGTTGAGGTCGTCAATGGCGGTCTGCAGGCTGCCATCGCGAACTTCGAGCAACCCCTTGAGCTTGCCGCCGGTAACTGTCGGTCTGAGATCCAGATTGGCCACGCCGGCTTTTCTGATCAGCAGAGTTACACCGTCTAGAGCCCCGGAAATATCATTTTTCGAAGAAACGAATTCCTGATCGCCAAAGCTGAATCTGGCATCCTGGGCAGTCTTGTTGGTCTGCAGATTCAAAACGGTAAACAGGTTGCTGCTGCCATCGGCAGTCTTGATCTCGTAATCCTTGCCTGTCTGGCTCGAGTTGAGAACCAGCTGCCCCGATTCGTTGATATCGGCTTCGAGGTTCAGGTTGGCTGAATCGAGCATACCAGCCAGATCCCGCATGGTGGTGTTTTCGGCATCGAGATAGAATTCGCGACCATTGACCGTGAAACTGCCACTGGTGATGCCGAAATTTGCCAGAGAGCCGGTCAGGGGATGAAAGGTCAGAAATGAATACTGTTCATGGGCTTGAGCCACCTGAGAAACGGTCAGGGTAATGTTGCGCTGATCGGTAGTATGAGTGAGAACTGCCGAAGCAACATCGGTATTGTCTGAAAACTCCGGGTAATTTTCGCTGCCACTGATTGTGCTGAACGATTCCCCGTCTTTTACGCTGATGTAAAGCTTATTGGAAACATTGTTCTGCACCAGGACATGCGAACCGCAGTTCACGGTTAATTCACCCTTGGTGTTGTAGAAAGACTGAACACTGACGAGCTTGGCGAGATCTTCAAGCGTTTTCTGGCGCTGATCTCTCAGATCGTTGGCAACATTGCCGCCAGTTTCAGATCTGCCGATCTGCTCGTTAAGACCAGCAAGGGTCTCGGCCAGGCTATTGACCTCATTGACCGTATCTCGAATCTGGTTTTCGATACTGCCCTGAGAGCACCAGGAAGGAGAGCCCTGCAATCGGCGGAGCTGCTCGTCAACATCGTTGAAAATGCCGATCAGACTCTCGGTTTCTTCAACAAGATTACGACGCAGCGAACTGTTCGAAGAGTCATTGGCTAGATCCTGCCATGCAGCCCAGTAAGCATCGAGCTGATCGCGAATGGTTGCATCACCTGGTTCGTTGATTATCGATTCAATCTGCTTGAGCAGACCATCAGCAGTCGTTTTCCATTCAAGAGTCGAAGTCTCTTTGGTTATTCTGGCATCGATGAATTCATCGCGGAACTGCTGGATCTGTGAAACCTGAACGCCCTGCCCTACCTGAGCAGTAGAGGTCGGAGTACTCAAACCGGTGATCAGATAAGGGTTGTTGGCTGAAAGGACAGCTCTCTGCCGGGAATAGCCCTCAGTGTTTGCATTGGCAATGTTATGCGAAGTGGTTTCCATCGCCTTCTGCTGGGTGAAAATCCCGCTTCTGGCAATCTCCAGGCCAAAAAAAGTTCCAGCCATCGCCGGCCTCCTTATTTGATGGCACCGCATATTTTCCTGCCATCAGGGAAATATATTTTTCCCTAATATCTCTATCGGCGAACTGGAGAGTTGACTTTAGTACAAATAAAAAACTTCCCCCCGACCAGCTTTTTTTCAAAACCGGCGGCGGGGAAGTTTTAGCGATTCAGTTCAGATTTTGCGATCGATAAGCGCGGGCCCAACACGCCTTTCGGGCTTTTTGCCGGCGGGCCCATAGGTTACATCTGCAGGGGCTCTGGTAATCAATTTGACGGAATATTGCGTCAATTCAAGAGCCTGCTCGATCAGACGCTGATTTTCTTCATTGACGGCCTTGATCTCTTTGACCACGTCGCGCAATTTTGAGCCGGTCATCCAGATATCTGACTTACCGTCAGCTTCGGAAATCTTTTCGACGGCAGCATCGAGATTGGCATCTTTACTGCCGGTTATGGCGGCAACGCACTCGCGACGACGGGGTTCGATATCGATCAGACGCTGTACCAGAATCTCCTCCTGGCCGACAATCGTCTGAAGATCGGTCGAAAACTTTTCCAGCAACAGCTTGCGCTTGTCATGGGCATGCTGGAAAAGCTTCTGATAGATACTCAGCTCTTCAGCCAGTATCTGCTTGAGTTCTTCGACCTGAAGATTCAAGGCTTAGTCTTCCCAGACTGAGCGCATGTGCGGGTGGGCGTATAGTCTTTCTGCAACCTTTTCAGCAGGAATATTGTACTGCCCGGCATCGATAAGCGCTTTGATACGATCGACTTTTTCGGCTCTGACATCAGGAACGCCGGCGAAAACTTCGGCGGCAAACTTGATGGTTTCTACCGGATCAGCCTGCGCGACCGGTGCCCCGGAAATAACAGGGTTGCTCAGATTTACACCACTCGGCGGATGGAAGGTTCTGGTGGCCGTATCTGCCTTGCCGGTCGAATTCTGCATCATTTTGTTGAATTCGCCATCCGGCTTCTCGGTCTGAGCCTTCTTTACCTGGTCCTGATAGATTCTGGTTACATTAACATTGGAAACCTTCATGGTTCCTCCTGACTCCCTGAACGTCTTCCCCCTGGTGTGTGTCTTGTTAGCGGAGGACGCCTCCAAGGTTGAATATCGGACGAACAGGCAGGTTCATTTAGCTAAATTATGCAATATTGTAACCTGCTGCTGCAGCAAAGTCAAACCGGTTCATAAAGCTTTTCCAGCCTGAGTTCCAGATCTTCGGAAAGAATGCGACACAGTCAAAGCGCAGACTTGATCAGGATACAGACCCGCAGCTGCTTCTGCACATCTCTGCAAAGTCGTGCCAGTCGTAGCCACGTCATCGACCAGTATCAGCCGACGGCCGCGAAAAACGGGCCGATCCAGACCGGCCGCAAGTGCAAAGGCCATGTCAAGATTGGTCAGCCGTTCAGTCTCATCGCAGTCGGCCTGGGGACGAGTCGCTCGCACTCTCTGCAACGCCGGGCTGAAATGGCAACCGCACCGATCTGCAATTCTGCCGGCAAGATATTCAGCCTGATTGAAACCGCGGGTCGCCAGTCTTTCTGCATGCATGGGAACGGGAATGATTATGCTTTCAGCTCCTGCCAGCTTTTTCAAATCATCATTCTGCAGACATTCGTCGGCCAGAATCTTCAAAAGACGGTATGAAGGCCGATACTTGATGATTCGTATGATATCGGCCATGAAGCTGTCATAGCGGCTGAGAGTATATACCGGAAAAGTGCAGCAGGTATCGGCAACCAGCTCAGGACAGGTGATGATGCCACGCAGGCGCCGGCGGCACTTCTCGCAAAGAACTATGCCAAAATCGGTAGAGTCGCTGCAGACATGGCATCTGTACGGCAGAAAGAGTGAAAGAAAGCTCTTTATCGAAGCAAACAGATTCGCTTGTCCTCTCGTGGCATATCAGGTTTTAAACTTCTGTATCGAGGTTGATCGACACCTGACAATTCTATCATCAACGCCTGGAAAAAATGAAGCGGCCGCCGGAAAGATTCCGACGGCCGCCTGTGATCTAAACTTCTATTCTTCGCTGGCAGAGCCGCCACGGCGGGTTCTTTTATAAACGCCGCGCTTGGCACGCATAACGAAATCATGAAACATGGTAACATGCGGATCATCAGCGTTAACAAGCTCGACCCATTTTTCCATGACCTGCGAAACGTTCATTTCCGAACGGAAAAATACTTTGTATAACTCACGAATGCTGGCAATCGAATCTTTGGGAACATTGTTCCGCTTCAGACCAACCGAGTTCAAGCCAACGACGCGGGCCGGATTACCGTCAATCTTGATAAACGGCGGCACATCCTTGACGATCTTGCTCATACCACCGATCATCACCATGCAACCAACTTTGCAGAACTGGTGAATCCCGGTAAAACCGCCAAGAACCGCACGATCGCCGACTTCAACATGGCCTGCCAGAGTAGTGCAGTTCGACATGATGATATTGTTGCCAACCTTGCAGTTGTGGGCAATGTGAACATAGGCCATCAGCAGATTGTTGTCGCCGACGATTGTCGAATTTCCTTCGCCTTCAGCGAGGTGAATGGTGACGAATTCACGGAAATGGTTGCCATTACCGATCTTCACGAACGTCTTTTCACCTTTGTATTTTAGATCCTGGGGGGGAGTGCCGATCACTACCGATGGATGCAGAACGTTACCGCTACCAAGGGTGGTGTGACCTAGAATGTGGCAGCCAGCACCGATGACGGTATTTTCTCCGATTTCGACATCTGGCCCGATGATGGTATATGGGCCTACTTTCACCGACGGATGCAGTTTCGCACCAGGTGCAATTATTGCGGTTGAATGAACTGACATAGGGGGTTACTCCTTGGTTTCAAACGAGCTGGAACATCAGTTCGCCGCCGGTAACCAGTTCGCCATCTACTTTGGCTTCTGCTTCAACCTTGCCGGTGCTGCCTCTGACTTTGAGAACCTTGATATTGAATTCAAGGCGGTCTCCAGGAACCACAGGCCTGCGAAATCTGACTTTATCTATACCACAGAAAAATGGGGTTTTTCCTTTGTGTTCAGGCTGGGAGAGAAAAAGAACGCCGGCTACCTGAGCCATGGCTTCAACGATGAGAACACCAGGCATAACCGGCTTGCCGGGAAAATGACCGTTAAAAAATTCTTCATTGGCGGTGACGTTCTTGATACCAACAATCGATTCGCCCGGAACGATGGAAAGAATTCTGTCAACCAGCAGAAATGGGTAACGGTGCGGCAGAATTCCCTTTATATCTTCGATATACATCATATTCAAATCCTTTCTCTGTTGCGAGTGGATAAATTTTTCTCTGAGCAGGCGCGCAAATTTGACGTTGAAATTATGACCGGTGCGCTCTGCTATTATATGGCCTTTTATCTGCATACCTGTCAATGAAAAATCGCCAACCAGGTCGAGAATCTTGTGAAGAATCAATTCATGCTGCTCACGCAGCCCTTCCGGATTACTTACCTTGCCTGAATTATCAATCACCACAGCATTCTCAAGGCTGCCGCCTCTGGCCAGATTATTTGCCTTGAGCATTTCGAATTCATGCTCGAAGCCAAAGGTGCGGGCCCTGCCGATCCTGGTTTTGAATGAATCTGCATCGATAACCAGGTGAATCTGCTGTGGCGGGATAATATTATTGCGGTATTCAAGCAGATAAGTGATCTCAAATTTGTCGGAAGGCAGATAAACCATGCTCTTCTCATTCTCGACCAGCGTGAACATTTCTGGAACAGTGCAGAAATCGCGCTTCGCCTGCTGCTCTTCAACACCAGCCTGCTCAATGAGCCTGACAAAAAACAAGGCACTGCCGTCTCCGGCCGGCGGTTCTTCGTTGGAAAGTCTTATTACCGCATTATCGATTCGACAGCCACTCAAAGCCGCCAGAACATGTTCGACGGTATGAACCGAAGCGCCGTTTTCACTCAGGATCGTGCCACGGTTTGTGGAAACAACGTTGTCGAGACTAGCCGCAATATGCGGTTGCTCAGGCAAATCTGTGCGAACAAAAACAATGCCATGCCCGGCCAGAGCCGGAACAAACTCCATATGCACAGGTTTGCCGGTATGCAGGCCGATTCCTTCAATGCTTACTGATCTGGCTAATGTCTGCTGGGTTACTTCGTTCATACTTTTTCAGAAAGAGCGAAAGTATATAATATTATACAATTCTTCTTTGCGGTCACGCTGAGCGATTTCAAGGCTGACGCCCGGGTATGGGCTCAGTTTGACCCCGAAGGTATCGATATCATCACTTCGTTCGGCACCGACTGTTATCAGCGGCAAAATCATCTTCTCGACAGCATAAAAATATTTACGCTCGGTGGTGATCGGGTCTTTGTAGAACCCTCCATGAAGAGATGCGCCAAAAACTTCAAGTGACTTGGAACAGGCGAAATAGAATATTTTCGAACCCAGCTGTGTATTGATGTCTGACGCACCCCAGACAACGCCAGGCAGGGTATCACCTTCTTCAAGCAGCTTCAATTTAACGCTGAGCGGATTATTGCCTTTCTCAGAGCCGTTCAGATGCCGCAAAAAAGAGACTTCAAGCAGTTTCATGAATTCCTGAGAAACCAGCATGGCAGAATGCCCGCTGTCGTTGATATAGGCAGCTGACGAGCGGGTATAACCGGTCGGCATGGTGAAAATCGACGTGCCCATATACCTGACTCGACTGGCGGTATCAGCAAAACCTGTGCTGCATGAGCAGATGAATATCGTCAGCAGGGCTAAGGCCCGAAAGGATCTGAACGGCATCAAAACTATTCCTTTGATTCGAGTTGTTTTTCTAGGTCCCGGACCTTTTTCAGCAGGTCGGGCAATTTGCGCAGAGCGGCAAGTATTTTGCGTTCTTCACTGTGCGGCTTGATCGGAAAACCGGAAACGAAACTGCCGGGCTCGACATCGCCGGTGACAACACCACGAGCCGCTACCGTCGTTCCTTTGCCAACCCGGACATGACCCACAGTGCCGACCTGGCCGGCAAGGGTTACATAATCTTCAAGTATGGTACTGCCGGAAATGCCGACCTGCGCCACTATCACACATTTTTTGCCAATCTGAACGTTGTGGGCAATATGTACCATATTGTCAATTTTGCTGCCTTCACCAATACGGGTGGTTTCCATAGTAGCGCGATCTATGGTCACACAGGCTCCGATTTCAACGTTGTCTTCAACTACAACGTTACCGACCTGCGGCACCTTGACATGAACGCCCTGGTCAAGAGTGAAACCAAAACCATCACTGCCGATAACGGCATTGGCATGAATGATGCAGTTGCTGCCCACTTCACACCCGGCAAGAATTCTGACACCGGGATGAACCAGAGTGCGACTGCCAACCCGGCTGTTTTTACCAACATAAGCCTGAGCGCTGATGTGGGCTCCGGAATCGATCACGGCTCCGGCTTCGACCACGGCATGCGGCCCGACAATCGCATCAGATGCAACTATAGCGTCTTCACTGACGAATGCTGCCGGGTGAATCAGATAATCAGGTTTTTCGTCGGGAAAAAAGAAATTAAGAGCCTTCACCAGCCCAAGATAAGGATTTTTGAGCCGCAACGAAGGCAAAGGAAGCTCAGGGGCGTCTTCAGGAGCAATTAAAGCTGAAGCCCGCGTCGTTTTAACCGATTCGAGATGCGCCGCATAATTTTTGGCACCGGAAAGAAACGTCAGTTCCCCGGGCATGGCGCGTTCGAGCGGAGCGACATTGCTGACCCTGATATTTTCATCGCCACAGACCCGGCCGCCAGTCATGACAGCCAGTTCCTTCAAGGTTAGACTTCTGGTTTCCTTTTCGCTCATGATATAAAAACCGGGCGTCACGAATGACGCCCGGAATTCCGCTTATTTACCGGCTGGTTTGGCAGCAGGAGCCGCAGCTGCAGCTTTACCCGCATTCAGAGCCTGAAGAACTTCTTCGGTAAGATCTTTTACCGTCTGTTCATCGCCCCAATAAAAGAAACGCTTTTCGAAAACGGCTTTGATATTGTTTTTCTGAGCAACCTGTTTGATTACCTGATCGACTTTTTCGTCGAGATTCTTCGAGAGAGAACCCATTTCCTTCTCTTCCATTTCATAGAGAGATTTCTGTGATTCTTCGAAAAATTTCTGCAGTTCGCCGCTCTTCTGGGCCAGCTGTTTGCGCAATTCAGTCAGCTTGGGCTCGAGAGCCGCAGCTTCTTTATCTTTTTTGCCGTCGCGCAATTCCTGCATTTTCTTGGCAACGCTCACATATTCGTCATCGAGCTGTTTAACAGCCCCTTTTTTGGCTTCGAGATCTTTCTGAAGTTTCTCTTTCTCGCCTTCAAGAACCTTTTTGGTTTTCTGGGTTTCAGAATATTTGTTGAATATCTGACCGGCATCGACAACGCCGAATTCATAAGCACCAGCTACCATGGGGGTAGCGACAAGGCCGGCAGCGAGACAAAGTTTCAAAAGCTGTTTCTTCATCTGGATAGTTCTCCTTATTCTTTAACTCTTTGCGAGTTCTGCACCTGTTTGAGATT